>CAZJJQ010000029.1:0-16576 GCA_964546345.1 uncultured Planctomycetales bacterium | reverse complement strand
GCCCGGGCACGCCCGCGAGCGCGCCGTCATTGACCGGCCAGAGGTCGCCGGGCAGGTGGCGGACGCGGGCCACGGTCGCGTCGAACGGCCAGTGGATGCGGTGGTAGTCCTTGGGCGAGAGATAACACGTGAGGAAGGTGCCGCCGTCGAACGGCGCCGCGTCGGTCTCGCTCCCGAGCAGGTCGGCGACGCGATACGGGACCCCCTTGCACTGGAGGATCGTGCCCCCCTCGACGGGGCCGGACGCGTACACGCGCCCGTCCACGGGGCTCGTGAGCGCGTGGGGATCCGCCTCGACGGGACGCAGGCCGTCCCGGAGCTCGCGGGTGAAGAAGTCGTTGAACGAGGCGTAGGCGCGCAGGGGCCGCGCCGCCTCTGAGAGGTCGGCGCCGAAGCCCTTCGCGTAGGCGCGCAGGACGGGCACGAGCAGGAGCGGGGGCACGGGGAGCTCGGCGAGGAAGCCCATGGCGCGGCTGAGCATCAGGCGCGGCATCAGGCGGACGAAGGCGAGCCCCACGGCGTCAGCGGGCCCCGCACCGGGCACGGAGGGCTTCCCACGTCTCGTAGGGCACCGCGATCGTGCCGTCACCCTCCCCGATGCGGACGTGCGGCTTCGCGTCCCCGTGGAAGTCGCTGCCCCCGCTCGCGACGAGGCCGAGGCGCTCGGCGAGCGCCCGCAGGACGCGGCGCTCCTCGGGCTGCTGCGTGGGGTGGTCCACCTCGATGCCCACGAGCCCCTCGCGCACCAACTCCTCGACGACGGCCGCGAGCGCGTCGGGGGACTCGACACGGAGCTGGCGCGGGTGAGCGAGGACCGTCACGCCGCCCGCGTCGCGCACCGTGCGCACGACCTCGTCGGGCTCGACGGACTCCGCCGCGACGAACGCGGGGCCGCCGTCGCGCAGGAGCTGGGTGAAGGCCGTCTTGGTGTCGGGGACGTAGCCCTTGCGGACGAGGGCACGCGCGATGTGCGGACGGCCGATCACCTCGCCCGACGCCTCGGCGCGCACCTCGTCCATGGTGACGGGACGCCCGAGCTCGGCCAGCAGACGCAGGATCTTCGGGTTCCGCGTCTCCCGCCCTCCCACGATCTCGGCGAGCATCTCGGAGAAGCCGCGCTCCCGCCGCTCGAAGCCGTAGGCGAGCAGGTGCATCGCGCGGCCGGGGAACCGCGCCGTGAGCTCCGTCCCGCAGACCACCTCGAGCCCGAGGCTCCTCCCGGCGGCGTGGGCCTCGTCGAACCCGTCGGTCGTGTCGTGGTCGGTGACGGCGAGCAGGCGCAGGCCGGCGTCGGCCGCGAGCCGCGCCAGCGCCGCGGGCGCGAGGCTGCCGTCCGAGCGGTTCGTGTGCGCGTGCAGGTCGATGCGGGCGAGGCGATCCATGCGGTCCGTCACGGGGCCTTGTGCATCTCGCGCGCGAGGAACCAGGGATCGTCGGAGCCGTCGGCGGCCCCGAAGGAGATGCCGACCTCGCGGGCCGAGCGCACGAGGTCGCCGTGGGGGTCCACGGTCTTCAGGCGCGCGACGGCCTCGGCGAACGGGACCGTCACGATCTCGGTGCCGGCGAGCGCCACCATGCGCCCCGTCTCGCCGTCGGCGAGCGCCCGGACGGCCCGGGCGCCGAGCCGCGTCGCGAGCACGCGGTCGAACGCGCTCGGCGTGCCGCCCCGCTGCACGTGCCCGAGGATCGTGCTGCGCACGGAGAGCCCGGTCCCCGCGGAGAGCTCCTCGGCCACCTGCGCGGACACGCCGCCGAGGCGGTCGCGGATGGGGTCGGCCCCCTGGCCCGAACGGAAGACCTGGGCCCCGTCGGCGCGCCGCGCGCCCTCGGCGACGACGACGATGCTGAACCGGCGGCCGTGCTTCACGCGCGAGCGGATGCGCGCGACGACGCGGGCGGGGTCGTAGGGGATCTCGGGCAGCAGGATGACGTCCGCGCCGCCGGAGATGCCCGCGTGCAGCGCGATCCAGCCGGCGTGACGGCCCATCACCTCGAGCAGCATCACGCGGTGGTGGCTCGCCGCGGTCGAGTGGAGACGGTCGAGGGCCTCGCTCGCGATCCCGACGGCGGTGTCGAAGCCGAAGGTGAAGTCGGTGCCGGGCAGGTCGTTGTCGATCGTCTTCGGGACGCCGACCACGGGCACCCCGAGCTCGACGAGCCGCGCGCCGGCCAGGTGGGTGCCCTCGCCCCCCACGAGGACGAGCCCCGTGATGCCCATGGAGCCCAGGAGCTTCGGCACCCGCGGCGACTCGTCCCGGACCTTGCCCCCGCGCTTGACGGCCAGGATGTCGCACTGGTTGCTGGCGCCGAGGATGGTCCCGCCCTGGGGCAGGATCCCGCCGATGTCGGCGCGGGTGAGCCGGACGATGCCCGAGCCCTTCGGCGCGAGGAACCCCTCGAACCCGTCGCGGACGCCGAAGACCTCCCAGTCGTAGACGTTCTCGGCGGTCTTGACGACGGCGCGGATCACCGCGTTGAGGCCGGGGCAGTCGCCCCCGCCCGTCAGGATCGCGATCCGGCGCTTCTTCGCGGCTCGAGCCATAGGGCGGGGAGTCTACGCCGGGGGCGGCGGGGCGCCGAGGGAGGGTCGCGCGCGCACGCCCGACGGCGCGGGCGAGCGGCCGGGCCTCGGGGCCGGGCGTCGCGCCCGCCCCGTCGCCTCTACGGCCGCTCGAACTGGAAGGCGCGGATCCCCCACTGGAGCGGGAACGCCTTCTCGGAGTCCTCGCCCACCTGCCACCCGCCCCACACGTCGTGGAGGGCCTCGAGGAGCGCGTCGCGGTAGTGGTCGCGCGCGTCGGTGGCCTCGTGGGAGAGGACGAGGAACACCCTCGGGGCCGTCGCGAGCGCCGGGAACCGCGCCAGGAGCTCGGAGGCCGGCAGGGCCCGATCGCAGGGGAGGTCCACCGGAGGGACGGGCTCGCCCGGGGGCTTGATCCCCTTCACCCGGTAGGCCAGCTCGTAGAAGTCCCACGTGTCCTTCGTGAACGGGGCGTGGAGGAGCACCACGTCCCCCTTGCGGGCGCGCTCCGCGACCCACTTGTAGGCCTCGCGCCACTGCTCCTTCCCGTACACGTGCTCGGTGCCGAACAGGCGCCGCGCGGCCTCGGTGTCGCCCGCGTGGTAGGCGAAGAATCCCGCGCCGTGGAGCAGGAGCAGGCCCCCGAGCAGCGTCCACCGCGCGGCTCCTCGCACGGACCGCGCCCCGAGCACCGCCAGCAGGAGCAGGAACGGCGCGAGGAAGATCAGGTACTTCTCGTGGACGAGGGGGAACTTCGGGAAGATCGCCAGCACGAGGGCCACGGGCACGAGCACCGCGGCGAGGACGAAGGCCCGGGCGCCGCGGTCGCGGGCGAGCGCGCGGACGCCGAGCACGATCGGCGCGATCCACAGGAGCGCCGACCCGATCACGAGCGCGGGCTCCTGCGCGAACACCGCGGCGGGCCCCGCCTCCACGCGCGGGCGGTCGAGGGCGACGAGGGCGGGCCCGATGCCCATGCGCCAGAGCGCGTGGGCCATCCTCCCGAAGGGGTCGTAGACCCCCGTGGAGATGCCGTGGTACGCGCGCACCATGTAGATCGCCCACGGGACGAACGACAGGCCCGCCGCGATCACCGCCACCAGGAACCCGCCCACGCGCACCGGCTCGGCATCGCCCCGCGTGCGCCGCGCGAGCAGGAGCGCATGCACGGCGTGGGCGGCGATGGGCCACACGGCGAAGTACTGCGTGTGGAGCGCGACGGAGGCGAGGACCGCGTACGCCACCAGCGTCCCGCGCCCGCCGCGGTCGAGCCACCGGAGATAGAGGAGCGACAGCCCGATCGCCTCGAGGAGGACCGCGGCGTACATCCGCGCCTCCTGGGCGTACTCGATCCAGAACGGGTTGACCGCGGCCAGCCCGACGACCCAGAGCGCGGCGTCGCGATCGCTCCCGACGAAGCCGCCCCGACGGGGAACCCGGTCGGGGTCGGTGATCCGTCGGACCAGGAAGAAGGTGAGGGCGACGGCGAGGGCCCCGCACACGGCGGCCGGGAGCCTGAGGAGCCGCTCGTTCATGGCGCCGAAGCCCGCGAAGACGCGGGTCACGAGCCACCACACCGGGGGGTGGTTCGACTCGGCGAACACGGTGTCGGTCCACCCCCCCTGGGTGGAGTTGCGCCAGGTGACGCCCTCGTCCACCCAGAGGGAGAGGTCGTCGATCCGGAGCAGGCGCACCACCACGGTGACCGCGAGGAGGTTGAGGAGGACGCGGACGCGGCCGGTGAGGGGGGGAGGAGGCATGGGGCGGCGGGGGATGGAACCACCCTCCCGGCCCCGTGTCGAATGCCCTCGGGCGGGCTCCGTGTCCTGAGGGGCCCGGCGCTACCCTGGATGGCCGGGTCGAACGGCCCCCCGGTGGGCTCCGTTCCCTCCGGAGTCGCGCTCGCGTCGGAGGCCTCGCCCCCGCCGCCCCCGTGATTCCTGGACGGGATTGCGCCCCACGTCCCGGGACGCCTTCCCGAGCGCCCGCGCAAGGGGGGCCCAGCCCCCGCCGCCCCCGTCCATCGCGGGGGTGCCTCCCCCGATCCCCCCGTCTCCGCCGATCGTCCGTCCCCGTTGGAGCGACTCCCATGTCGAGCGCCTTCTCCCGTCCGCGTGCGTGGCTCACCTGGATCGCGCTGGCCGCGTTGCCCGCCCTGGTGGCGGTCGCCGACGACAAGCCGTCGGCGGCCGGCGCCCTGCGGGCCGCCGAGGAGCCGCTGCGCGACCGGGCGTGGGAGAAGGCGGCGGACGCGCTCGCGCAGGTCCGGAAGGACTGGCCGGGCACGCCGGAGGCGGTCGAGGCCGCGGTGCTGCAGGCGCGGGCGCTCCTCCTCGGGGGCAAGGCCCGGGAGGCGCTCGACGTCGCGACGGAGTTCCTGAAGGCGAACGGCGAGGCGACGTGGGCCGGCCGGATGAAGGGCACGCTCGCGGACGCGTACGGGGCGCTCAAGGCCGGCGCCGACGAGGCGAAGGCCCTGCGCGAGCGGGCCGAGTTCCTCACGGGCGACGACCACCGGGCGCAGGTGGCCGGGCTGTACGTGCGGCTCGGCGACGCCGACTTCGACGGGGTGGACGCGAAGGACGAGCTCGGGCGGGCGATCCAGAAGAAGGACTTCGCGAAGGCCCGGGAGGCGTACGTGCGTGCGGTGGAGATGGGCGTCGCGGCCGGCGACCTGCTGCGCGTGCGGGCGCGGATCGCGCTCGCCTCGGAGGCGCTCGGCGACTGGGGGACGGCGATCGGGACGTGGGACGACCTGCTCGGGCGCAACGCGGCGGCGCCCGCGGACGAACGGGAGGCGTGGCTCGTGGGTCGCGCGCGCGCGCGCCTGCGCGCGGGCCGGGCCGTCGAGGCCCGGAAGGACCTGCGGGACGCCCGGACGCAGTTCCCGAAGGGGAAGCGCGCGCTCGAGACGCTGCGGCTCGCGGCGGAGGAGCGCTTCCTCGCGGCGAACGGGCCCGAGGGCGACCTCGCGTTCGAGGAGGGCGTGCAGCTCCTCCGGCAGGCCATCGGCGAGCATCGGGACGATCCCGAGGCGCCCGCGGTGCAGGCGAGCCTCGCGGTCGCGTACGCGGGCCGCGGCCAGCATCAGAAGGCGGCGGCGGAGTGGCGCGGGCTCGTCGAGCGGTTCCCCACGAACCCCGAGGCCCCGACGTGGCGCAACGCCGTCGCGGAGGCGCTCGCCGCCGCGAACCGGTTCGACGAGGCGGTGGTCGAGTGGAAGGCGTTCCTGTCGGCCTACCCGAACCACCCGCTGTGGCAGCAGGTGCAGGAGCGCATCCCGTCGGCCCGCTACCGCAAGGCGGAGGTGCTGCGCGACGAGGGCGACAAGGACGGCGCGATCGCGGCGTGGCGCGCGTTCGCCGAGGAGGTCCCGACCGATCTGCGGGCGCCCCGCGCGCTCCTCGAGGTGGGGACGCTGCTGCGCGACCGCAAGGACTTCGAGGGCGCCATCGCGGTGTGGCGCGGCGTCACGGGTCGGTACGCCCCGAGCGCGGAGGCCCCCGTCGCATGGCTGCTCGTGGCCCAGACCCTCGAGGACGACCTCGGGCGGCTCGACGAGGCGGTGAAGGAGTACGAGGCGCTGCTCAAGCAGTACGGCAGCTCCGCGCCCGCCCGCGACGCCCAGGGACGCCTCGCGCGGCTGCGCGGCAAGCACCTCGAGGTGCGCGGCGAACGCGTGGTCGGCTCCGCCGACGCGCCCGTGCTCAAGGTGACCACGCGGAACGTCTCGGCCCTCAAGGTGCGGGTCTACAAGCTCTCCATCGAGGACTACTTCCGTCGCAAGCAGACGGTCGCGGGGGTCGAGAACGTGCAGGTCGAGATCGTCAAGCCGGACCTGACGGCGGAGTGGAAGCTCGATCCGTACGTGCCGTTCGCGCTGATCCAGGCCGAGCGCCCCGTCCCGACGACGGGCCCCGGCGCGTACGTGGTGGTGGCGGGCGACGACGACCTGACCTCCACGACCCTGCTGCTCGTGAGCGACGTCGAGGCCGTCGTGAAGGCCGCGGCCGGGCGCCAGGTGTTCGTCTGGGCCCGCAACCGCGCGACCGGCGCGCCCGAGAAGGGCGCGCGCGTCCTCGTCTCGGACGGGAGCTCGGTCTTCGCGGAGGGCGTCACGGGCGACGACGGCGTCTGGCAGCTCGACTCGGTCGGCGGCGCACGCCGCGTGCTCGTGATGGCGGGCCCGCACGCCGCGTCGAGCGAGTGGGAGCCGGGGCAGACGTTCGCCGAAGGCTGGCAGACGAAGGTCCACGTGTCCACCGACCGGCCCGTGTACCGGCCGGGCCAGAAGGTGTCGTGGCGCGGGATCTTCCGCCGCGCCGACGGGGGCGCCTACGTCGTGCCGCAGGACGTGAAGGCCGCCGCGGTGCTGCTGAACGCCCGCGGCGCCGAGGTGGAGCGCGCGGAGGTCGTCTGCTCGAGCCTCGGCATCTTCCAGGGCTCGTTCTCCCTCGACGGCGAGGCGCCCCTCGGCGACTGGTCCATCCGGCTCGACGTGGACGGGCGTTCGTTCCCGGGCGCGTTCCGCGTGCTCGAGTACCGCAAGCCCGAGTTCACCGTCGAGGTGGCCCCGGGCAAGCCGTCCTACGCGACCGGCGAGGAGGTGAAGGCGGTCGTGCGGCTGCGCTACACGTTCGGCGGCGCCGTGGCCGGGGCCCCCGTCGAGTGGCAGGTGACCCGCGTCGCCCGCGACTTCACGCCGAGCGCGGTGAACGACTACTCGTGGTACGTGCAGGACCCCGACGCGCTCCAGCGCGCGCGGGAGGCCGCCCGCCAGGCGCCGCGCGGCGCCGTCGTGGCCCGAGGGAACGCGCTCACCGACGACCGGGGCGAGACGGCGATCACCTTCCCGACGACGGAGCGCGACGAAGACGCGGAGTACGTCGTGACCGCGAGCGCCATCGACGTGACGCGGCGCCCCGTGACGGACGAGGGCCGCATCCCCGTGGTGCGCCGCGACCACTGGGCCGTGGTGACGACCGACGCGAAGGTCTACCGGCCCAAGCAGGAGCTGCGCGCGACGGTGATCACCGTGGACGCGAACCAGACGCCCGTGTCGCGCTCGGGCAAGGTGTCGCTCGTCCGCGTGAAGCGGTCGTTGGCGCCCCTGCCGAGCCGCGGCGGCGGCGGCGACGGCTCCGTGCCGAACGCGCCCGTCGGCAAGGGCCGCCCCATGGCCGTCCAGGAGGAGGAGATCGAGGTGCAGGCGGTCCCCGTCTCGACGGACGGCAAGGGCCGAGCCGAGGTGCGCATCGTCCTGCCGGGCGCGGGCCTCTATCGCGCGCGATGGACCTCCACCGACGCCCGGGGCGCCCTCGTGACCGCCTTCGCGCCGTTCGACGTGGCCGGCGACGCCGAGGACCTGTCGAAGGACGCACGCCTCGTGGCCGCGAAGGAGACCTACACCGAAGGCGACCGCGCCGAGGTGCTCCTGCAGAGCCCCGTCTCGGGCGTGAAGGCCCTGCTCACGTTCGAGGGCGAGAAGGTGCTCGCGTACCGCCTCGTGGACGTCACGGGCCCGAGCACGATCCTCGACGTCGCCGTCGAGGGTGCCTACGCCCCGAACGTGACCCTCAAGATCGCCGTGCCCGCCAAGGACCGGCTCCTCGAGGCGCAGGACGAGATCGTCGTGTTCCGCTACCTCGAGGTGCGCGTCTCGCCTTCGAAGGAGACCGTGGGCCCCGGCGAGGAGGTGACGTTCGACGTCACGACGACCGACGCCTCGGGCAAGCCGGTCGCGGCCGCCGTGGGCGTCGCCGTCGTGGACGACGCGCTCTTCCGCATCTCCCCCGACCTCGCACCCGCGATCCGTCCGTTCTTCTACGACCGTAAGCGCGTGAACCGCGTCGTCACGTCGTCGTCCGTCGGCTTCCGCACGTACGGCACGACCCGGGAGACGAACAAGGAGCTGCTCGCGAACGCCGAGGCCCAGGGCGGCGACGCGAACCGCGTCTTCGCGCAGAGCGCCCTGCGGCTCGCCCGCGCGGCCCTGGAGCGCGGCGACCTCGAGACCGCGGTGGCGCAGGCGCTGCGCGCCAGCCAGGCCGATCCCGACTCCTGGGACGCGCGCCAGGTCCTCGCCGAGCTGCGCTCGCGGCCCGACGCGCAGGACGCCCTGAAGCAGCTCGACGCGTCCGCCGCGGGCGCGGAGGACGCGAAGAAGTCCATCGACGACATCGAGGCCGGCCGCCGGGAGGCGGCGAGCTACGCCCGGGGCGACACGGCGTTCCGCAAGCGCGCGGGTGCGCCCGCGCCGGCTCCCGGGGCGGCACCCAGGCCGCAGGCGGAGGACGCGCGGATCAAGGACGCGGAGCTCGCGGACCACAACGAGACCGACGCCGACATGCCGGCCGAGAAGGACAAGGCCTTCGAGGGGCCGTCGTCCAACGGCCTGATCGGGGTCAGGGGCGGCGCGGGCGGCTCGTTCAAGGGCCGCGGTGGCCACCGCAACCTGCGGGCGGGCGGAGGGGGACGGGCCGCGGGCGGCGGCGGCGCGGGCGGAGGCTTCGTGGCCCTCGATCCGAGCAACTTCGAGCCCGCCGACCGGGACCAGGGAGCGCTGCCGGAGCTGCGGGGCCATGGTCAGGCGCTCCAGCAGGCCCAGGCGGCCTACGGCTTCGCCGACTTCGACGTGCCGCTCCCCGAGCCCACGCTCCGCAAGACCTTCTCCGACACGGCCGCCTGGGAGCCGGGCGTCGTCACGGGCGAGGACGGCAAGGCCACGGTGAAGGTGACCCTGCCCGACAACCTGACCCGCTGGCGCGCGACGGCGCGCGGCGTCTCGGGTCCGTCGCTCGTGGGCGAGGGTCGCGCGTTCGTCACCGCCCGCAAGGACGTGCTCCTGCGCGTGGACGCGCCGCGTTTCCTCGTCGAGACCGACGAAGCCGTGATCCCGTCCGTGGTCCACAACGAGTCCGGGAAGGAGCTGTCCGGCACGATGCGGATGAAGGCCGACGGCGTCGTCCTCTCGGGTGAGGACGGCCCGATCACCGTGGCGTCGGGCGCCCGCGGCCTCCGCGACCGCCCCGTCTCGGTGAAGGCCCCGGGCGCGGTCCGTCTCGAGGCCGAGGTCACCTCGCCCGTCGGCGGCGATCGCGTCGAGGCCACGCTCGGCGCCCAGCCGCGCGGCATCCGCCGCATCGACGGGCGGTCCGGCTCGATCTCGACCAAGGCCGGCGACGTCGTCGAGACGTTCCTCGAGGTGCCGGAACGCGCGGTGCCCGGGTCCGCGAGGCTGACCGTCGCGTTGGCCCCCTCGCTCGACACGGCGATCCTCGACGCGCTCACCTACCTCGACCTGTACCCGTACGGGTGCGTCGAGCAGACGGTGCATCGCTTCCTGCCCGCGGCGTGGGCCCGCTCGGCGCTGACCGCCGTCGGCAGCCCCGACGCCAAGCGCCTCGCCGACCTCGACGCGGCGATCCGCGCCGCCACGGGCCGGCTGCGCAACCTCGCCAACGACGACGGCTCCTACGGCTGGTTCCGCGGCGGCGCCGGCGACGTGACCATGACGTCGCTCGCCCTCCTCGGGCTCCGCGAGGCCGCGCGCCTGGGCGCCCCCGGCGCGCAGGACCTCGTCAACCGCACGGCGGCGGCGCTGCTGCGCATCGTGCGGATGGCGCCCGACGACGTGCAGGCGCTGGCGCACTGGGCGCTCGCGGCCGTGGACCGTCCCGACGTGGAGGCGTACCAGATCACGTTCCGCCGCCGCAACGAGGAGCTGTCGAGCGTCGGCCTCGCGTGGATGACGTTCGCGGCCCTCGAGAACGGGCGGAGCTTCGACGCCGAGGACCTCGTCCGCCTGCTGCTGGCGCGACGGCAGGAGGAGGGCGCCCTGACGCACTGGTCGGGCCGTCCCGGCCACTGCCTGCAGCACGGGGACCGCCTCGCCACGGGCCTCGCGGTGCGGGCGCTCGTCCTCGCGGGCGTCGCCACCGACCAGGCGGAGCGCGGTCTCGCGTTCCTCCTCGCGAACCGCCCCGACGGCGGGTTCGGCACCACGATGGAGACCGCCGCCTTCGTCGGCGCCGCCGCCGCGTGGGTCGAGAAGGCCCGCCCCGCCCGCTTCGGCGGGACCGTGCGGGTGCTCCTC
Organism: uncultured Planctomycetales bacterium; assembly: GCA_964546345.1. GTDB lineage: Bacteria > Planctomycetota > PLA2 > PLA2 > JAEUHO01 > JAYTCP01. Next base: position 5,960 of record CAZJJQ010000029.1, on the reverse strand, counting down.
GACGGCGCCGAGGTCCGCGCGGTGAAGGTGCTCCCGACCGAGCCCCTCGCCCCCGCCGACCGCCGGTTCGCGCTCGACGTCGCCTCCTGGAAGCCGGGGCGCCACACCCTGGCCTTCCGTCTCGAGGGCGAAGGCGAGCTCCGCTTCGCCGCCCGCCTCGAGAGCGTCGAGGCCGTCGAGGCGCTCACGGCCGACGAGCACGGCGTCAAGATCGAGCGGCTCTACCTCGACCCGGAGATCCCGGCCATCGAGGGCGCGGAGCTGCCGCCCAAGCCCGGCTACGACGTGCTCCGCCCCGCCGCACGCCCGCGCGTCGAGGCCAAGAGCCGCGAGAGGGTGGGCACGGGCGAGCGGCTGCTCGTCCGCGTCACGCTCACCGCGCCGCGCGACCTCGACTACGTCATGGTCGAGGATCCGCTGCCCGCCGGCTGCGAGGTGCTCGAGGGCACGGCCGCCGGCCCCTTCGACTGGCAGGAGCGTCGTGACGACCGCCAGGTCTTCTTCCTCTCGCACGTCAAGGAGGGCCCCGTGGTCCTGACCTACGTGCTCCAGGCGGTGCATCTCGGCACGTTCACGGCCCTGCCGGCCCGGGCGTCGGCGATGTACCTGCCGGAGGTGAACGGCCGCTCGGCCGGACACCGGCTCTCCATCGGGGCGGGCCCGAGCAAGGGCTCGGACGCCGAGACGCCTCCGACCCCGGACGAGCTGTTCCTCCGGGCGCGGAAGCTCCTCGCGGACGAGAAGTGGACGGAGGCCGCGGCGGCGTTCACGGCGCTCCGGGACGGCCACCCCCTCCGCGACGAGATCCTCGAGGAGGTCGAGGCCGCCCTGCTGCGCTGCGCGATCGAGACGAAGGACGCGAAGGGCGTCGTCCGCGCGCGCGAGGAGCTGATCCGGCGCAATCCGTCCCGCATCCCGACGGACCTGCGCTCCATCCGCGCCGTCGCCGCGGCCTACGCCGACGTCGGCGAGCACGGCGTGGCGTCGGGCCTCTTCCGCGGACTCATCGCCGGCGCCTTCCAGACCGAGGCGGGCTGGAGCGAGCTCCTGACGGCCCGCGGTCGCGAGGTCGAGGGGCTGCAGGCCCTCGGCGCGCTCCTCGAGGCCTACCCGGTGTCCAACGCCACCGCCGCGCGCGCGCTCACGCGCGCGACCCGCTTCCGTGAGCTGCGGCGCCCCGCCACGGTCCCCGGCCGCGCCGGCGCCCCCATGGACGAGGAGGGCCTCGCGGCCCTTCGCTCCTTCGTGGCGCACTACGCCGAGACGCCGCTGGCCGCCCCCGCCGGGTCGGCCCTCATCGACGCGCTGCGGCGCACCCGGGCCCTCGACGAGGCGGAGCGCGAGGCCACCGCCTTCCCGCGCCGCTTCCCCGAGAGCGCCTTCGTGGACGACGCCCTCTACTTCCTCATGGACACCCGCCTCCAGAAGTTCGAGGCGGCCCCCACCGCCGCGACGTCCGCGCCGGTGCTCGAAAGCGCCGACCGGCTCGTCAAGGAGACCTTCCCCGCCCCCGACGGCTCGAAGCGGTGGTCCGAGTTCGCCCCGCGCGCCTGGCACGCGATCGCCCGCGTCCGCCACGTGCTCGGCGATCTCGAGGGCGCCATCGCGGCCTATCGCAACGTCGGCGGCAACGTCGAGGACGCCCGCGAGGCCCTCGCCTACCTGACCGAGGCGCGCCTCGACCTGGAGGAGAGCGTGACGGCGCCCGTCGCGGGGAGCGCGAGCTTCCCCGTGAAGTACCGCAACGTCGGCGAGATCCGCTTCAAGGCCTACCCGGTGGACCTCCAGGTCCTGTTCGCGGTCCGCCGCACCCTCGAGGGGCTCAACCGGATCGACCTCTCCGGCATCGCGCCCTCCTTCGAGTGGTCCCTCACGCCGAAGGACGGCAAGGACCACGCGTGGCACGAGGCCTCCGTCGAGCTGCCGGCGGGCAAGGACGCCGCGGGCGTCTTCCTCGTCGTGGCGAAGGCCGGCGACCTCGAGACGAGCACGGTCGTGCTCAAGACGGACCTGAAGGTCGTCCTCCAGACCGTCGGCGAGAAGGTGCGCGTCTACGTGACCGACGCCGCGGGCAAGAACGTCCGCGGCGCGTACGTCACCGTCTCCGACGGGCAGTCGATCAAGGCGCGCGGCCAGACCGACGGCCGCGGCCTGTTCGAGGCCCCGGGTGTCGGCGCCAAGCCGTTCGTGGTCGTCAGCCTCGACGACCGCTACGCGATCGCCCGCTGACGGTGCCTCCGCGGGTCCCCCTCCGCCCGGGCCGCTTCGCGGCGGCCCGCGGCGGGGGGAGGTGACGGAACTCGCCACCACCACCGGCTCCCGAGCTTCGGAGGGTGGGCAGTCTCCGGGGCGAGGCCACGGACCGACCCGGTCGTGGAGGAGGGGGGCGGCGGGGGGAGGAAGCCCGAGTTGATGAAGTGTGTCTGACACCCTTCCGCAACTCGCCGGCAGGCCCCCATGCCCCCGGCGCCCCCCACCTCCCCCCCCCGGCCCGGCTCTCCCTGCCGGCGGCCCCCGGCACTCGGGGCTCAAGCGTCCCGGGGGCTCTTTACGATGAAGGGGGTGAGCCTCGGATCCCCGGGGTTCCGCTGCCCCCGCGTCCCGAGAGCTCCCGAAGGAGTCGCGGCATGCCCGACCCGGTCTCCATCGACAACGTCTTCCGGGACGCGGCCGACCTGTTCCTCGTGCTCGGCATGGACCGGAAGATCCGCACGTCGAACCCCGCGTTCCGCAAGACGGTCCGCGGAGGGAAGACCGGCGCCGACTTCCTCGATCTCGTGTCGAAGACGGCGAGGGACCGCCTGGCGACCGAGCTCGCCAAGGCGGCGGGCGGACTGACCGTGCTCGTGGACGTCGATCACGAGGACGACGCGGGCCGCCGGCAGCGCGTCGAGTACCGGTTCTTCCCCGTGGAGGGGGGCCTCGTGGCCGGCGTCGGCCGCGCCCGCGGCGAGTCGCAGCCCGCGCTCGTCGAGACCCTCGACCGCGTGAACGAGGAGCTGCGCGAGAAGAACCGCATCCTCGACCACATCCAGATCGAGCTGACGCAGGTGCCGTTCATCGACCCCGTGACCGGGGTGTGGAACCGCCTGCAGGTGATCGAGCGGCTGACCGGCGAGTGGAGCCGCAGCGAGCGGTACGGCAGCCCCATCACGTGCCTCCTGGTGGAGGTCGAGGAGCTGGCCGAGGTCCGCAGCCGCAGCGGCGCGCTCGTGGGCGACGAGGTGATGAAGGCCGTGGCGCGGCGGATCAAGCGGACCGTGCGCGACCACGACGTCGTCGGGCGCTACGGCGGCGACCGTTTCGTGATCGTGGCGGTGGCCGACGGCGACGGCGCGAAGTCGCTCGGCCGGCGGCTGCTCGACGCCATCACGACCGAGCCGGTCTCCACCAACGACTGCGTCATCCCCGTGACGATCCGGATCGGCGGGGCGACGAACCGGTCCGAGGGGGTCGAGATCATGGAAGACCTCTTCACGGTCGCCGAGACGACGCTCGAGGAGGCCCGCGGCCGCACGGAGCGCATCTCCGTGGCGGAGGAGATGGAGGTCTGACGGTCGCGCGCCCGGGATCGGGCGCGGGAGGGCCGGGGAGGACGTCGCCTGCGCGGGACCTCACGGGCCGAGGGCCGAGCGGCCGTCCGAGACGGACCGGTTCCGGACCCGCCGTCCTCGACCGTGACGGGACCGGCGCGTCCCTCGGGCGGATCCCCTCACGCGCAGCCCCCCGACGTAGAACGGGAGGGCCATGTGCGTCCTGCTGATCCACCATCGCGTGCGGGCCGACGCGCCCGTGGTCCTCCTGGCCAACCGCGACGAGGACTACGATCGCGCGTTCGACCCTCCGAGCCGCTGGCCCGGGCCCGCCGGCATCCTGGCCCCCCGCGACCGCCGGGCGAGCGGCACGTGGCTCGGCGCGAACGCCGCGGGACTCGTGGTCGCCATCACGAACCGGCCGGCGGACGGCCCGCCCCGTCGGCTGCGCAGCCGGGGGCTCCTTGTGGCGGACGTGCTGGCGCATCCCGATGCAGGGCGCGCCGGGCGTTGGCTCGAGGCGCACCTCCGGATGCACTCCTACGACCCGTTCAACCTGCTCGTCCTGGACCGCACCTCGGGGATGGTGGTCCACCACGACGAGGAGGGCCCGCGCACCCTCCCGGTGACGCCCGGCACCCACACGCTCACGAACTTCCACGACTGGGACGTCGCCCCGGTGCCGACCGAGGGAGCCCACCGCCCCGGGGAGACGCTCGCGGCGCTCCTCACGCGCCTCGAGGCCCTCGCGGCCGACCGCACCACCCCGCTGCCCGGAGATCACCGCATCTGCAAGGTCGGTCGGACGCGGGGCACGGTGAGCTCGACCGTCCTGGTGCTGCCGAAGGACCCGGCGAAGCCCGCCCGCATGCGCTTCGCGGCGGGGCCGCCCCACGCGACGCCGTTCCAGGACGTCGTGGTCGCGGGGGCGTAGCCTGGGAAGGGATCGGCGTACGGCAGGCGACTAGCGGAAGACCTCGGCGGCCGCCCGTGCGTCCACCGGCTTCGGCTGGGCCCGGTAGAGACCGTCCTCGAACCAGGCGGCGAGCCCCACGCCCAGGAGGGCGAAGATCCCGACGAAGGACCCCCAGCCCTTCGCCATCAGCAGGAAGATCCCGCCGAACGACACCTGGCTGCCGGGAGCGGTCTTCCCCGTCAGGATCAGCAGGAAGATGGTGAGGGCGGCGGGTGGCGCCACGAGGAGGACCCGCCCGAGGACGCTGGTGAGGACGCACCGCCCTTCGTAGTCGGGGCTCGAGGACAGCTGGCGCAGGCCGAGGACGCCGTACGAAAGCGTGAGGACGAGCAGGAGGACGAGGGGCCACCCGAGGCCCCAGGCGCGGAACTCGAAGAAGAGCTTGAAGATCGGCGTGCCCTCGATCGGCACCACGAGCGCGAGGACGAGGAGCGCGCCGCCGGCGGCGCAGATCGCGCGTCCCGGCCCCTTCTCGGGCGCACGCTTGCGCAGGTGGTTGCCCACGGCGACTCCGAGCCCTCCACCCAGGAACGCGAGCGCGATGAGTCCTCCCGCGCGCGCGTTGCCCGCGGCGGGACCCGAGAACAGGTCGAGGCCGCCGCGGTCGGCCTGGAAGAAGAGGCTCGCGAGCACGGAGCCCAGGGTCGCGCAGAGGAGCGCGATGCCGCGTCCCGCCCCCCGCAGCAGCTTCACGATGAGGATCGCCGCCACGGCGACGGCGGGTTGCACCAGCTGGAGGAGGAACGGCTCGCCCTGGGTCAGCTCGGGCGACCACGGGAACAGCCAGCGGCTCTCCCCCCGTCCGGTCCGGTCCATGCCGAGGAGTGCCGTCGAGATCGGCAGCACCCAGGCGACGAGGCTCACCACCGCCAGGGTGACGCCCCACCGCGCGGACCAGAGGTCGGGCTCGGGAAGCCCGGCCATCGGCTCACCCCCCCGAGGGCGGTAGCGCTTGCGCGACCTCGCGGGGTCGGGCGGCGGGCCGAACCGCGGAGCTCCCGAACGGCCGACCGGCGTCGGGGCCTGGGAAGGCGACAGGAGGCCACCGCCCGCCGGTTGCGCTGCTGGCGCCGGCCCCGGGCCCGGAGGAGCGGCCACAGATCCGCTCGCGGGTGTCGCGACGAGCCCTGGCACCGTGGTGGCGCTCACCCACGTGACCCGGTCCTTGGACAGCTCCACGTCCGGAGGCATGCGCCCTGCGCCGATGCCGGCGCGCACGTCGAAGCCCGTCACGGGGCCCGTGACCCTGCCCTCGCGTCGCACGTACCAGAGGCCTTCCTCCATCGCGCACCTCCCGGGGGACGGGCAGCCTACCCCGTTTCCACCCACCGCGACAGGGTCCTCCCCGCGGGCGCGTCGCGCAGCCCGCGCGCCCTCAGAGCGTGTGAAGAAATCATCGAACGCGTCCCGCTCCCCCCCGATGCGGGGGAGATGCGCTCCCGACCGATCGG
>CAZJJQ010000028.1:0-16611 GCA_964546345.1 uncultured Planctomycetales bacterium | reverse complement strand
GGCCGTTCCCGACGCCGTAGCGCGTCGGACGGGCTCGATAGCCCCCAGTTCGCCCACGGCCGGGGGGAAGGGCTGTCCCGGGGGCCCGCCCCCCCGGCCGGGTGGGGTCGCATCCGCTTGACGAGGCGTGCGGGTCGAGGTTCAGTAGCGCCGTTCGCGGGCGTAGCTCAGTTGGTAGAGCACGACCTTGCCAAGGTCGTTGTCGTCGGTTCAAATCCGATCGCCCGCTCCAAGACGCCGTCGCGCCCGGCCGAGTCCGCTCGGCCGGGCGCGTTCGTTGCATCGTCACGGAAACGGGGTCCCCGGTATTAGGATTCTGCCCCCGAGACCGACGGGAGTGCGGAGTTCGCGATGCACGCCGTTCCGACCGAGCCCGACGACGCCCTTCCCACTCCGACCCTGCCCCCGGAGGCCGTCTCAGCCGCCCGCCGTGACCTGGCGGCCCTCGCCGCCGCCTACTGGGACCACGGCCTCGAGGAGTCCCCCATCGGGTGCACCTACCTGGGCCTCCCCCGGGGCCAGGACCGGCTCGACGAGCGGGGGCCCGCGGCGCGCGCCCGCCGCGAGCGCGCGCTCGACGGCCTGCTGCGGCGGGTGGAGGCCGTCCCCCCCGACGCGCTCGTGGGCGAGGACCGCCTGACGCGGCAGATCCTCGTGAGGAGCCTGTCCGCCGACCTGGAGGCGCTGCGGCGCCACGCCTGGGAATGGGACATCGACCAGCTGGGCGGCCTGCACCTCGTGCTCCAGGACCTCGGCACGAAGCACCGGCTCGTGACCCCCGCCGACGCCGACGCCTGGCTCTCGCGCCTCGCGGCGATCCCCCAGGCCATCGCCGAGTGGATCGGGGACCTGCGCTCCGGCCTCGCGTCGGGCCGGGTCGCCCCTCGCGTGGCCTACGAGCGCGTCCTCGCGCAGGTGCGCGCGTTCGTCGCGACGCCCGGGGAGGCGATGCCGTTCCTCGCGCCCGTCGCGCGCCCGCCGGCGGGCTGGTCGGAGGCCGACCACGCCCGGGCCCGCGCGCGGACGCTGGTGGCCATCGAGTCGCACGTGCGCCCCGCATACGCGTCGTTCCTGCGCTTCCTCGAGACGGAGTACGCGGGGAAGGCGCGCAGCGACGTCGGCGTATGGGCGATCCCGGGCGGCGCGGAGGACTACGCCTACCGCGTCCGCCTCCACACGACGACGACGCTCTCGCCCGAGCGCATCCACCAGATCGGCCTCGAGGAGCTCGAGAAGAACGAGCGCGAGATGCTCGAGATCGCCCGGGCCGAGGGGCACACGGGCGACCTGCGCAGCTTCTTCGACGCGATCGGCAAGGACTCCCGCTTCCGCCTCGCCACGCGCGAGGCCGTGCTCGAACGCTACCGGGCGGTGTGCGCCCGCATGGACCGGAAGCTGCCCGAGGCGTTCGGGATGCTGCCGCCCAAGCCCTACCAGGTGATCGCGCTCGAGGCGTGGCGCGAGAAGGACGCCCCCGCGGCGTACTACCAGCCGCCCGAGCCCGACGGCCCCCGGCCCGGCATCTTCTACGCGAACACGCACGATCCCGCGTCCTGGCCCACCTACGACATGGAGGCGCTCTGCTACCACGAGGCGGTCCCCGGCCATCACCTCCAGATCTCCATCGCGCAGACCCTGCCGGGGCTGCCGGAGTTCCGGCGGCACGCGGGGTTCACGGCCTACGTCGAGGGCTGGGCGCACTACACCGAGCGGCTCGCCGACGAGCTGGGCATGTACTCGACGCCCTACGACCGTCTCGGGATGCTCGCGGGGCAGGCCTGGCGCGCCGCGCGGCTCGTGGTGGACACGGGCATGCACGCGCTGCGCTGGGACCGCTCGAAGGCCGTGGACGTGCTGCGGCGCATCCGGAGCGGGCCCGAGGCGGACGTCGGCAACGAGATCGACCGCTACGTCATGTGGCCGGGCCAGGCGCTCGCCTACAAGATCGGGCAGCGCACGTTCACCGAGCTGCGCGAGCGGGCGAAGCGGCGCCTCGGCGACCGGTTCCGGCTGCCCGCGTTCCATGACGAGGTCCTGCGCCACGGCGCGGTGCCGCTCTCGCTCCTCGAGGACCTCGTCCGGAGCTGGGACGGGCACGGAGCTCGCACCCCGTCACCTGCAGGGTGAGCCCAGGGGCGGGAGCCCGAAGCGCAGGCGCACCTCGTCGCGGTTCGCCGCCACCACGGCGCAGAAGTCGTCCTCGAGCCACGGGATCGCGTCCGGCGGCAACGGCACGAGCATGCGGGGGTCCTTCTCGAGGTCGAACACGCGCTCGTCCACGCGCTCCCCGGACGCCACGTCGTACACGTAGCTCCAGACGCGCTTCGCATCCCGCACGCGCACCTCGCGCACCGATCGCAACCCGCCGCCCACGACCTCCTCCCGGTCCACGGTCGCCGTCACGGGATGGCCGCCCGCCTTGCCGTGCGCCATCGGGACCAACGAACGGCCGTCGAGCGCCGGGGCGGGCGGCTGGCCCAGCAGGTCGAGGATCGTCGGCATCACGTCCACGGGACCGCACGTGCCGCGGACCACGGCCCCGGCCGGCATCCGCCCCGGCGCCCGGACGAGCAGCGGGACCCGCACGATCTCGTCGTGGAGGTAGCGCTCGTGCGTGAGATAGCCGTGCTCGCCGAAGGCCTCGCCGTGGTCGGAGCACACGATCGTGATGGTGTCCGGGGGCACCTTCGCGCCCTCGAGCGCGGCGAAGAGGCGGGCGAGGAAGCCGTCCATGATGCCGAGGCCGTCCATGTAGGCCCGCCGCATCCGCGCCTCGACGTCGGCCCGGCCCCGCGGATCGGCGAGGTAGCCGCCGGCGATCCACGCGCGCATCGCGGGGATGAAGTCCGTGGTCCACTTCTGGGACAGGAGCTTCCCGTTTGCGGGACGGGCCATCCCGTCCGTGAACCACTCGATCACGCATTCGCGCAGCGTGTCGGGGTCGAGCGGGGTCGAAGGGGAGCGTCCCGGATCGGAGAAGGTGCGGTCGATCGTGGGCGAGAGCGGGACCTTCGGGATCCCCGCCGAGTGCATCGCCTTCACGTCCTTCGGGCCGTAGGGGTCGTGGGGCAGGTACGTGTGCAGGACCAGGAAGAACGGCAGCCCCTGCGGCCGGTTGCGCACCCACGTGTCGATGCAGACCTCGGGTCCCTCGGTGTCGAGCGCCTCCGCGAACTGGTCGAACCCCTGATAGAGCCCCTGTGCGACGGCGAAGTAGCCGCCGGAGGTGAAGGCCGCGGTCGTGTACCCGAGCGACTGCATCCGCTCTGCGAGCGTCGTCACGCCCCCGGGCAGGGCGGGCACGCTCGTCTCGGCCCGCCCCTCGCAGCCATGGTGCGGCGGGGTCAGGCCCGTCAGGATCGAGGGGATGGCCTGGGGCGTCCACGACGCCGGGGCGAGCGCGTCGGCGAACGCCGTGGCGCCCTTCGCCCACGCGCGGAGCGCCGGCATGGGGCCGGCCGCGTCCCCCTCGATCGCGACGCCGTCGGCCCGCAGCGTGTCCACGATGATCAGCACGACGTTCGGCCCCTTGGCCCTCGTCTCGGGGCGCGGGGGCGCGGCGGGGGTCGGCCCTTCGTCGCCGCACCCCCCGAGGAGGAGGACGGCGACCAGGGCGCACCGGACCGCGGCACGGGAGCGACGCATCCCCCCATTGAACACGGGTCACGCGCCCTCACGCGCGGGAGAGCCGGACGCCTACCGGGGACCGCCGCAGACGGGGCCCGCGGACGCCCGGCCGTACGGCTCCCGAGCCTCCTCGCGACAGGCGGTCACCAGGCGACAGAAGTCGCCGTCGGGCCATGCGTAGGCCTCCGCCGGGCGCGGGTCGAGCCCCTGCGGGTCCTCGACGAGGTCCACGACGCTCTCGCCGAGCGGCTCGCCCGTCTGCACGTCGTACACGTAGCTCCAGACCCGCCGCTCGTCGCGGACCGTGATCTCCCGGACCGAGCGGGTCCGATCGCCGTCCACCTCGTACCGGTCCGCCGTCGAGACGACCGGATGCCCTCCCTCCCGCCCCAGCGCCTGCCCGACGAGGGAGCGACCGTCGAGCTCGCCCGCCGCGAGCGGCAACCCCACGAGCTCGAGCAGCGTGGGCGTCAGGTCCACGGGGCCGCAGGTCCCCGCCACGACGGCCCCCGCGGGCAGGCGTCCCGGCGCCCGGATGAGCAGCGGCACGCGCAGGATCTCCTCGTGGAGACGCCGCTCGTGGAGCAGGGTCCCGTGCTCGCCGAACGCCTCGCCATGATCCGACGTCACCACCACGATCGTGTCGGCGGGCAGCTTCGCCCGCTCGAGGGCCCCGAACGTGCGGGCGAGCAGCGCGTCCGTGAGCCCCAGCCCGACCTCGTACGCGCTCCGGAACCGCGCCTCGATGGCCGACCGTCCACCCGGGTCCGTCAGGTACCCGCCGTCCTGCCAGCGCTGCAGCGCGCGTCCGAGCCCGTGCCCACCGCCCGACAGCACCATCCGCGCGTTCGCCGGTCGGGCCGGCCCGTCGAGGAACCAGTCGTAGGCGCAGTCGCGCAGCTCCTCGGGCTCGAGCCTCGCCTCGGGATCGGCGGCGAGCCGCTCGATCGTGCGGCGCAGGCGGGGCGACGGCGGGACCGGCGGGATCCCGCCCGACGCCATCGCGCGCGGGTCCTTCTCGCCGTAGGGATCGTGGGGGGCGTACGTGTGCAGGAGGAGGAGGAAGGGGGCGGCGGGGGACCGTCGCCGCGCGAACTCGCCGACGCACGCCTCGGGCCCCAGGACGTCGAACCCGTTCACGAACGTGTCGAATCCCTGCCCGATGCCCCGCGCGTCGGCCAGCCAGCCGCCGCCCGTGTACCCGGTCGTCGCATAGCCGGCCTCGCGCAGCCGCTCGGCGAGCGTGACGACGGCCCCCGGCAGCTCGGGCACGCTCGTCTCGGCCATCCCCTCGCACCCCGTGTGCGGCGGCGTGAGCCCCGACAGCAGCGAGGGCATCGACTGCGGCGTCCAGGCGGCCGGGGCGATCGCGTCGGTGAACGCGGTGGCGCCCTCCGCGAAGGCGCGCAGGCTCGGCAGACGCGTGCCGCCCGCGCCCTCGAACGGGATCGCGTCGGCGCGCAACGTGTCCACGACGACGAGGACGATCCCGGGCGCGCGACCCCGCGACGCAGCCTCGCGCGCAGGACTCGCCGCGTCTCCGCCGCATGCGCCGACCGCGAGCATCGACGCGAGCGCCGCGACGCCCACGGAGGCGCGCGTACGCACGCGGCGAGACGAGCACGCAGGACGAGGGCGAGGCCCGGGCACCCGCGGGCCCTCTCACGCGCCGTGCCGTTTCTCCGTTGCGTGGGAGGACGTGGGACTCCCGGGCAGTCCTTCGTCCTCCGCGTCGCCCTTGCGTGTCCCTCGGCACGCGCAAGGGCCCTGACCCCGCCACGCGAGAGGACGGAAGTCCCGACCGAAGCCCGCGCGCGCGTTCCCCGCGCCGGACCTTGCGACGTCACCTCTACGAAGCGATCCGTCATGCGCGGCTCACACCGCGGGGAACTCCGTTTCCGGGACGGAGCCGTGGGAAGGAGGAAGGGGGCGGCGGGTGACCGTCGCCGCCCGCGTATCCTCTCGGCATGACCTCCCTCCGCGGAACCGTGCTCGCCGGGTCCCTCGCGCTCGCGGTGCTCGCCGTGGGACCGCGGGCCGGCCGCGCCGAGGACGTCCCCGTGGCGCCGCCCGCGCCGCCCGCCTCCGGCCCCGGCTCGCTCGCCACGCCGTTCCCCACGGCGCACCACGAGAGCTTCGACGGTCCGCTCGCGGCGGAGCGCAAGGTCCACGTCTACGTGCCCGACGGCCCCGTGCGTCCCGCCACCGCCCCGGTCGTCCTGTTCGCCCACGGGTTCGGCGCCTCGGGCCCGGTGGGGTACGAGACGTGGCTCGAGCACATCGCGAAGCAGGGGGTGATCGTGGTGTTCCCGGTCTACCCCGCGCTCGACCTGCCGGGCGGGGCCACCCGCTACGACGCGCTGTGGGCGGGCTTCGAGGCCGCGCTCGAACGGCTCGAACGGCGCGACGGGCCGAAGCCCGACCGCACGCGGATGGGCTTCCTCGGGCACTCCTTCGGCGGCGGCGCGGCCCCGGCGCTGGCGGCGCGCGCGGCGGCGCGCGGCTACGGCTCGAAGGCGCTCTGGATCGAGTGCTTCGCGCCCTGGTACGACCTCGATCGCAAGGCCTGGACCGTGCTGCCCCCCCACGCGCTGCTCGTGACGGTGGGCTACGCCGAGGACGACGTCTGCGACCTCTCCATCGCCCACGGCTTCCTGCGCCTGGCCTCGACGATCCCGGCCGAGCGCAAGGCGTTCTTCTGCTTCCGCAGCGACCGACACGGCACCCCCGATCTCAAGGCGGGGCACCTGGCGCCGCTCTCGACGCCCCGGGTGGACGCGTTCGACACGCGCGGCACCTGGCGCCTCGACGACGCGCTGCGGACCTACGCGCTGACCGGCGACGAGCGTGCGCGCACCCTCGCGCTGTCGGCCTCGCCCGAGGCGCTCTCGCTCGGGACCTGGAGCGACGGGACCCCCGTGGTCCCCCTGCTGGCGGCTCCCGAGCCGCCGCCGCCCGGTCTGCACCTGCGCGGCCCCTCGTGGCGCCCCGGCGGAAAACGCGAGGAGGCGATGCGCACCCTGCTGGCGGCGGAGGCCTACAGCGGCCTGCCCCTCCCGTCCCCCGATCTCGCGAAGGCCTCCCGCCTCGGCGCCGCCGAACGGTTCCTCGGGGAGGTGCCCGAGCTCCCCGGGCGGCTGCTCGAAGCGGCGAAGGCGGGCCCGGTCCTCGTGGTCGCGGACGTCCCGGCGAACGCCCCCGAGGCCGCGGTCCTCTCGAAGCTCTCGGCCGCGGGCACCCTCCGGATCGTCCCGCTGCTGCCCGCCGAGGAGGACCTCGTGGACGCGTTCGCGCGCGCGAAGACGCGCAGCGGCCTCCTCCTCTCGAAGGGGGGGACGCCGCTGCTCTGGAAGCCGCTGGCCGACCCGGCGTTCCCCGCCGCGGTCGAGGATCTCCTCGCCCCGCGATAGCGGGCCCGGACGGACGCGCGTCAGTCCTTCCAGTCCGCGACGAAGACGTTCGTCTCGTGGGGCTTCGCGTTGAAGCGGTTCGAGCAGAACGCGAGCCGCTTGCCGTCGGCGCTGAACATCGGGAAGCCGTCGAAGTCGTCGTGGGCGTCGTTGCTGAACCACGTCACGCGCTCGCCGCCCGTGCCGTCGAGGCCGACGAGGTAGAGGTCGAACGAGCGGCCCGTGGGGTCGTCCTGGTTGCTGCAGTAGATGAGGCGCTTGCCGTCGGGCGTGAAGTAGGGGCCGAAGTTGGCCTTGCCGTTCTTCGTCACCTGGCGCTTGTTCGAGCCGTCCGCGTCCATCACGAAGAGCTCGAGCTGGCTCGGCCGGACGAAGCCCTTCTCGAGCAGCGCCTTGAACTTGGCGCGGCCCTCGTCGTCGGCCGGGTAGGCCGCGCGCCACGCGATCTGCTTGCCGTCCGGCGAGAAGACCGCGCCGCCGTCGTAGCCCACCGCGTCGGTGAGGCGCTTCACGTCGGTGCCGTCGAGGGCCATCGTGTAGACGTCGAGGTCCCCGTCCCGCGACGAGGTGAACACGATGCGGTCGCCCTTCGGCGAGACGGTGGCCTCGGCGTCGTAGCCGGGGCTGTCGGTCAGGCGGCGGAGGTCCTGCCCGTCGATGCCGACGGTGTAGATCTCGTAGCCGAAGATGCCCCAGACGTAGCCGTGGCTGCGGTCGGGCGGGGGCGGCGGCTGGTAGCCCTCGTGGTGCGTGGAGGCGAAGAGGATCCGCTGGTCGCCCGGCATGTAGAACGCGCAGGTCGTGCGGCCCATGCCCGTGGAGACCATGCGCACGTCGCTGCCGTCGGGGCGCATCGTGAAGATCTGGTCCGCGGTGTAGGGGGGACGCGTCGCCTGGAAGACGATCCGGTCGCCTGCGAACGACCAGTACGCCTCGGCGTTCTCCCCCCCGAACGTCAGCTGACGCACGTTCGTGAGGTGCTTCTCCTGAGGCAACGCCGGGCGCTCGACGGCCGGAGCCGCCTTCGCGGCAGGGGCGTCCTCGGCGAGGGCGGCATGGACCGACGCCAGGGCCGCGACGGCGAGGAGGGGGAGGGCGAGGCGGCGATCCATGGGCGGCTCCTTCGAGTGCCCGCGAGGATCGCCCTCCGGGAGGGGGAGCCCAACGGAATCCGGTATGCTCCCGGCCGACCCGCTCCCCCCGGGCGGTCGGAGGTCTCCTTGGCACGGCCGATTCCCGACTACGAAGCGTTCTCCGCGCGTGCGAAGGAGATCGCCGGCGGCATCCCCCCCCAGTTCATGGAGGGCATCGAGGAGGTCGTGGTGCACCGGGAGCTCCAGAGGAGCCCGATCCTTCCGGACGTGGTGACCCTGGGCGAGTGCGAATCGGCTGGAGCCTCGGTCGGGATCCCCCGGGACGCGGGGGACGAGGTCCGGTCCATCGTCCACCTCTACTACGGGTCCTTCGTGGACCTCGCCCGCTCCGACCCCTCGTTCGACCTCGACGCCGAGCTCGTGGAGACCCTCGAGCACGAGGTCCAGCACCACCTCGAGGACAAGGCCGGCGTCCACGACCTCGAGGACGACGACGACCTCTTCGACGCGCACGCCCGGTTCCGCGCCGACCTCGACGTGCCCGCGGGGTGGTACCGCCGGGGGGAGAGGCTCGCGCCCGGGGTCTACGCGGTGGATCTCGACCTCTTCGTCGAGCTCCCGCTCCGCAAGGCCGAGTTCGAGGGCCTGCGGGGTCATCGGAAGACGTTGACCATCCTCGAGCAGCCCGTGGACGTCGAGATCCCCGAGGACGGCGATCCCTCGGAGGTATTCACCCTCGAGGGCGGCGGCCTGCTCGAGGACGAGGAGGACGACGCCCCCGACGCCCCCGCGGGCGACCTCCACATCGTGCCCCTCGTGAGGTAGCGGGCCGAGCCGCTTGCGTGACCGGACGCGCCGCTCGCGCGTGGAAAGGGCACGCTTCCCCACGAAACCCTCCTCGCCCTGGTCGCCCGGACGGCCGCCCGAGAACGGAGTCCCATGCCCAATCGCTGGCTCGTCAAGACCGAGCCCAAGACCTACGCCTACGCCGACCTCGAGAAGGACGGCCGCACGGTCTGGGACGGCGTCGCCAACGCCCTTGCCCGTATCCACATGCGCGCGATGGCCGAGGGCGATCCCGTGCTCGTCTACCACTCGGGCGGCGAGAAGGCCGTCGTCGGACTCGCGAAGGTGGCCGCGGGCCCCCGTCCGGACCCCACCGAGCCGGACGACCCGAAGTCCGTGGTGATCGACCTCGTGCCGGTCGCGCCCGCGAAGACGCCCGTGCCCCTCGCCTGGATCAAGGCCGAGCCCGCGTGCGCCGACCTCGCCCTCGTGCGGCTTCCCCGACTGTCCGTGATGCCCGTGGCCCCCACGACCTTCACCGCCCTGGTCCGGCGGGCGGGGCTGCCGGCGAAGTAGCCGGCGCGCGGTCAGGCCTTCGCGACGGCGGCAACTTGGAGCGCGGCGAGCGCCGCCGCGAGCGCGCCGACGTCCACCGGCCCCGTCCGCAGGACCGTGGTGCGCAGCACGCGCTGGGTGCCCCCCACGATCAGGTCGGCGGCGAGCCCGAGATCCAGGTCGTCGTCGAGCACGCGCGCGGCGCGCGCACGCGCGAGCAGGCGTTCCACGAGCGCCCGCCACGAGGCGTCGTGGGCGGCGAGCAGTCGGATGGCCGCGGGCTCGGACGCGGCGCCCCCCACGAGCACGAGCCGGGCGACCGGCCGATCGCGGTACACGGTCTCGAACGCGCGCCGCGCGATCGACTCGAGCGCAGCCGCCAGCGCCGAACGCGAGCCGACGTCGGGCGGGCGATCGAACCCGGGCAGGATGCGGTCGAGCAGGTCGCGCGCGAGGGCCGAGAGCAGCTGCCGCTTGGACTCGAAGTGGCGATAGAAGGTCCCCCTCGACACCCCCGCCTCGCGCACGACGTGGCTCACCTGGGTCGCGGCATACCCCCGCCGCAGCATCACGCGCGCCGCCACCGACACCAGCGCCGCCCGCCGCTCGGCGGGCGACAGGCGGGGGGCACGTCGGCGTCGGGCCTTCGCCATGGGAGGGGCTCCAGCCCGCCTACGGCGCGACGCCGCGCTCGATCTCGACGCCCACCGTCCTGCTGAAGCGGATGGCCCCGGGCTTCGACACGCGCAGCCGGATCCACCGCACCCGGCAGGTCTTCATGAGGTGCGCGGCGAGGCGCTCGGCGAACGTCTCGACGAGGCGGAACTGATGCTTGGCCCCGAACGCCAGCGCGGCCTTCGCCACCGTCCTGTAGTTGAGCGCGTCCCGGACGTCGTCGCGCGCGGCGGCCTTCCGCACGTCGGTGGCGAGCTGGAAGTCGATGACCACGGTCTGCTCGTCCTTGCGCTCCCACGCCTCGACGCCGATCACGGTCCGGACCTCGAGCCCGTGGAGGAAGATGCGGTCGGCGGCCATCGCAGGACCTCCAGGGACGGGGACTCAGGGGACGGGGACTCAGGGAACGGCGGGCGGTTCGACGTGCGCGAGGGCGGTCTCGACCTTCGGGAACGAGGGCAGGACGCTGCCGAGGCCGACCGCCCGCAGGAGCTTCGCGACGACCGGCTTCGGGCGCGCGAGGGCGATGCCTCCCCCCTGGTCGTGCAGGCGCTTCCCGACCTTGACCAGGAGGCCGAGCCCCGCCGAGCCGAGGAAGTCGGTGTCGGCCAGGTCCACGACCAGCCGGGTGCCGTGGTCGCCGAGCAGGGCCCGGGCCTGCGCCTCCACCGCGGTGATGGAGTCGTTCGTGACCTCGGAGGGCAGCCGGAGGACGGGGGTGGGCTTGCGCACGGGACCCGGGATCGTTCCTCAAGGGGCAGGGGACCGCAAGGCCGTTCCCGGTGCTTGCCTACAGCTGCAGCCGGTCCACGTACCAGGCGTCGCCCTGGCGGATCAGCACGACCCGACGCTTCGTGCCGTCGCCCGCCGGGAGGTCGCGCTCGAGGCGCGGAGAGCCCGGGGGCGCCGGCGAGACGATCGGCGCGGGGGCGGGCCGGGGGGAGGCCCGCATGAGGAGATGGAGGAGGCCCGCGGGGTCCCCTTCGAGGACCGCCTTCCGGTAGATCTCGGCCTCCGCCTCGTCGGCCGGCTTCGGCAGCCGCGCGACGTAGCGCCCCCCCACCGCCGGGTCCCGTAGTCCCGCACGGAACGCCTCGAGGTCGGCGCGCACGGCAGCGCGCGCCTCCGGGGTCAGGCGCGCGTCGAGCGCGGCGAGATCCCCCCGCGCGAGCGCGTCCGCCACGCCGACGAGCACCGCCTCGGGCGTCGAGAGATCCGGGCCGGCGGCCCGGCCCCCGGCGCCCCCCCCCTCCTTCGACCCTCCGCCTCCCTGCTTCCCGCAGGCCCCGAGCGCTCCGCCGGCGGCGATCCCGAGGAGCGCGACGAGCCAGAGCAGCCCAGGTCGTGCGGGGCGGGGGCGCCAGGGGACGACGGCGACGCGGGCGGAACGAAGGGCCATCCCGCGCAGGGTAGCATCCGCGCGTGGACGAGTTCCCGATCACGGTGTGGCGCTACCACCTCGACCTGACGGTCGTCGGCCTCGACCGGCAGAACCTCGTGGACGCGCTCGAGGGGGAGGAGCTCGAGCTCTTCGAGGACCTGTCGCGCGAGGACGCCTACCGCGACATCGGCGCCGGGCGCCTGCGGTACTCGGGCACGCGGGCCGAGCCGGCGGCGGGGTTCGCGAAGGACCTCTCGATCCTGTCGCTCTTCCTCTTCGAGGTGATCCGCGGGCTCGAGGTTGCCGAGCGGTACGCCGCCGAGGACGTGACCGACGACGTGCGCGCATGGAAGGTGCTGGCACGCCGCGGCGAGTGGGTGAAGGTGCCCCTCGTGGTGCGGCAGGGGGCGGACGGGCGCTTCGTGGTGGACGCCGACCTCGAGGACCTGGAGGTCGTGCAGGCGCGGTGGGCGTCCTACCCCCTCTGGTTCCAGGACGGCATGCGCCGCAAGCACGCCGCGCTGCGCCGGCTCTGACCCGGGCGCCGCCCCGCGCCCCTGCTACTCGCTCGCCCCCGGCAGATAGGTCGCCCCGGTGACGGGGGTAGGCGCGCCCGCAGGCAGCGCCTGCACGCCCAGCGTCAGCGGGTCGAGGTCGATCTGGACCACGGCCTGCGTGTACCACTCGTACGAGGCCATCGCGCTCGGCCCCCCGCCGTCGCAGATCACCCACAGGCTCGTGGACGTGGGGTCGCGCACGAGCGCGCGCACGCGCGTGCTGCCCTGCAGCCCGCCCCCGACGTCGTCGAGGACCGGAAGCGGGAAGCCGTCGTTGATGTCCTCGACGAGACTGCGCACGATGCCCGACGTGTTCGGGTAGCCGTCGAGGCCGGTCACCACGTAGCCGCCGTTGGGCAGCACGAGGATCGGGCGCGGCGTCCCCTGGAAGGTCTCGCGCTCGACGCCGCGGGACGAGAAGTCGGGGCGCGCGTACGTGAGGCCCTGGGTCGGCTCGTCCGCCAGCGCCATGAAGATCCAGTCGTTGATCTCGTCGAAGCTCGTGTCGCCCGCGCCCGCGGGCATCGGGTAGGCGTCCACCCCGGGGTTCGGGCCCGCGTCGAGCTCGGTGAAGGTGGCCTCGTCCACGGCCGCCAGGAACCCACCGCCCGCCCCGTCCGAGTACGGGACGATCAGGTGGTCGCGCCGGGGGTCGATGGTGGGCCGAAAAGTCGCCGGCGACCCCGCGACCGGGGTCACGAGCTGGAGCGACGCCGTCTGCGCGACGCTGGCGGCGTCCACGCGGTGCACCCGCAGCCGCCCGGTGCCGCCGTCGATGGCCGTGGCGTACACCGTGCGCCCGTCCCGAGAGACCGCGAGCCCGCCGAGGGTGCGCAGGCCCGCCTCCCCCGAGAGCGGGACCACCGTGATCGTCGCGTCCCCCGGCGCGAAGGTGCCGAGCTCGTCGTCGCCCGCGGCGATCCGGTCGAGCCACACCCACACCCGCCCGTCGGTCGCCACCGGCGAGGTGGCGAGGAACCCGGCCGGCGGCGTGTAGGTGGCCAGGCTGTTCCCCGTCGCCGGGTCGAGCCGGTACGCGTTGCCATTCGTCGCCGTGACGAAGAACGCGGGGGGCGCCCCCACCGTGAAGTAGAAGCCGTACTCGTCCAGCAGGTAGTGCCGGGCGGCGTTGATCACCGCCCCTTCCTGGATCACGCACTCGTGCAGCCGGTTCGGGTAGAAGTGCCCCTCGGCGATCGGGGCCACGAAGATCGACCGCGGATCCGACAGGTCGGCGTACGCCCGGCACGGGATCGACTCGACCGGGTTCTGGGCGGCCAGCCGCACCGCGAACTCGTTGAGGATCGTCACGGGCTCGTCGAACGTCACCCGTACCTGCGCGATCCACCCCGCCGAGACCGAGTTCCCCACCGGGAACGTCGCGGCGATCCCCGGCCGCTGCTGCTTCTCCCCGAACCCGCCGCAGGACGTGCTCGACAGGAGGGCGACGGAGAGGAGGACGACTCGGGCGAGGAGGGGGGTACGGCGCACGGGCGGAAGATACCCCGAGCGCGGGCCGGGACCACCCCGGCGTCGGCGGCGGGGGCGTGGAAGGGGGGGGGCGGCGGGGGCCGGCCCCCCCACCTCGCCGCCCCGGGTGGAAAGGGCGTCCCTCCACCGGCGTACGCTGCCCCGCGTGATCGCGGTGGACGCCCTCACCCTCGAGCGGGACCTCGCCTTCGCGGCCGTAGGACGCGTGCTGCGCGTGGCGACCTGGCCCGTGGTGCCGGTCGGCTGGCATCGCCGTCTGCGCCGGGCCGGGCGGGCCGTGATCGAGCGGCGGTCGGGCCGGCTGCTGCGCGCGACGATCGAGCTCTCGCCGTCGTACTTCGAGGTCTACCCCGACGACCTGCCGGGGATCCTGGTCCACGAGGCGGTGCACGTGGGGCTCGCGTTCCTCGGCCTGCCGTTCGGCCACGGGCCGGCCTTCCGCCGCGCGTGCCTCGCAGCGGGCGGGCGGCTCCACAGCCGCGACATGCCCGGTCGGGTGTACCGCTACCGCTGCCCGGTGTGCGCCGAGACCCTCGAGCGGCGACGGCGTCCGAGCGGCGACCGCTGGTGCGCGCGGTGCGCGGCGGCCGCGTCGCGGGCGGGCTTCCCGCCGTTCGAACGCTCGCGCGCGCTCGTGCTCGTCGGCGTCGCGTTCCGGGGGCGGGAGATCCCCGGCGGCCCCGCGACTCCCGGTTGACAAGGGCTCCCCCCCGTGGTCCCGTTCGATGGGGCCGGATCCGGCTTCCACGGGCCGAACGCGAGGTGATTCCCATGGCGCGTCCTATCCTCCGCTCCGCGACGTGTAGGGCCCGTGTGTCGCCCCGCCGGTCGGGCGCGCTCCTCCTCGCGCTGGCGGGCGTCCTGACGGCCGCCGCGGTCGGCGTCGGCTTCGGCGCGTCGCCCGCATCCGCCGGTCCGGAGGGCCGCCGGGTGCCGGAGGTGATCGACCTCCCGGTCGCCGCCGCCCAGTCCGAGCTGTTCGCGGCGGGCTTCACCGCGGTGATCGAGCAGGTGCCGGGGGAGCCCGACGGGACGGTGGCCCGCCAGGTGCCGGGCGGGTTCGCGCTCGCCGCGGGCGGCAACGTGACGATCTACGTGCGGCGCTCGAAGAGCGCCACGCCGCTCCCGACCGGGCCCACGCTCCCGCCGCCCACCGGCCCGACGCTGCCGCCCCCGACCGGACCGTCGCTGCCCCCGCCCTCCGGTGAGATCCTGCGACTGCCGAGCGTCGTCGGCCGGAGCGAGGCCGAGGCCACCGACATGCTGCGGCCCTGGCGCGTGACGATCACGAGCGTGGAGGGCACGCCCCAGAACGAGGGCCTCGTCGTGCGCCAGGATCCGGCGGCCGGCGCTCCCCATGCGGCGGGCGCCGTCGTCGAGATCACGGTGGCGCGCGGCGCCGCGGCCAACGCCCCGGGCACCGCCGCGATCCCGAACGTGGTGGGCCTGCCGCAGGACGCGGCGCAGCAGGCGCTCGCGGCCGGGCGACTCGTCCCGCTGGTGAACCTGGTGGCGGGCGACCCGAACAAGGCCGGCCTCGTGATCAGCCAGGAGCCCGCCGCAGGCACGGTGGTCGCGCGCGACAGCAACGTCGTGATCAACGTGGGCCGCGCCGCCGCCTCCACCCTCGCGGAGGTCGAGACCCCCGACGTCACGCGCTTGAGCGAGCTCGACGCGCGCGCGCGCCTCTCCGCGCTCGGGCTCGGCTTCTCCGTCACCGATCGCCTCGCCGCCGCCGAGGCCGCGGGCCACGTGCTCGAGCAGGACCCGGCGCCGGGCACGCGTCTCCAGCGCGGGCGCTCGGTGGCCCTCATCATCGGACGCGCGCTCCTCATCCCCATCCGCATCCCCGAGACCGTCGGGATGGACGCAGCCGCGGGCCGCAGGGCCCTCGAGGACGCGGGCTTCGTGATCGAGGAGGTCCCCGCCAACACGCTGCCCTCGAACGCGGGGCGCGTGATCGCGATGGAGCCCCCGGCCGGCGCCCAGCTGACGCGCGGCGCGGCCGTCCGGTTGACGGTCGGGCGCACCGCGGGACCGATCCCGATGTCGGGCAGCGTGCCGACCGTGGTGGGTCGGACCGAGAGCGAGGCGCGTCGCGAGCTCTCCGCCGCCGGCTACGGCGCCCGGGTCACGCAGGTCGTGGGCAACCCGGCGGAGGTGGGCCGCGTGCGGGCGCAGTCGCCGCTGCCGGGCATGCCGGCCCCGCGGGGCACGGACGTCCTCCTCGAGGTGGTGGCCGGTGGCGGCATCGTGCCGCCGTCCGCGGGCCCCGGCGTGCAGATCGCGAACTACGTGGGCATGGACCTGGCCGCGGCCGAGCAGGACATCCGCGGCCGCGGGCTCCAGCTCGCGGTGCAGTTCGTCACGGCGACGCCCGAGGGGCGCATCGTGTCGCAGTCGCCCGCCCCGGGCACGCCCGTGGCCGTCGGCGGGGTGGTCTCCCTGACGGTCGCGAAGGCGCCCGTCCTCGGGGCGGTGGTCCTCATCTACCCCGAGGACAAGACGTCCCTGCCGCGCAATCACGGCGTGACCTTCTCGTGGCACGCGGTCCCCGGCGCCGACGACTACGAGTTCGAGACGCAGGTCTACCAGGACGACAAGTGGGTCCCCGGCGCGAAGGGCGTCATGCGCGAGACCTACATCCAGTTCAAGCGTCCCGAGCGCCTCATCCACGTCTGGCACGTGCGCGCGCGCAAGGCCGGCGGCGCCATCCTGGGCCCCTGGAGCCCGTGGTGGAGGCTGACGATCTACTAGCCCGACCCACTCATGAAGGACGAGGCCACCGAAGGAGCCGATCGCACGACAGGCGCCCCACACCGGAGGCGGTGCGCGCGCTCCCGACGATAGCGAAGCCCGCCGAAGCGTAGCCCGCGCGCGGCGGCCCGGGGGGGGGGCGATGACAGGGGCACCCCACCGGCGAGGGGGGACCAGTCCGAAGGGCCGGGGCAGCCGCTCAGGGATTGTGAAGAAATCGCCGTCGGGACGTACGGACTCGCTTTCGGGGCTCGTGCCGCGCGGCGGCTCGTCGAGGT
>CAZJJQ010000027.1:0-16650 GCA_964546345.1 uncultured Planctomycetales bacterium | reverse complement strand
GATGGCTGAGGCCAACAAGGCCTTTGCCCATTTCGCCTGGTAGAGACGCCTTCATCGGGCCCGCCGGCTCGATGGGTGTTCGGTCATGTCTTGCGCGGCTCGATCCTCGGGCGCCGGCTGACGGCGTCACGGGGGTCGGGCCGCGTGTGTTGCAGGGGACCTGCACGGGGGACGCGTCCCGAGCGCCCTCGGCGCCGCGCCGGAGGCAACGGCGAGCGGCCCACCGGGTCCCGCGGGGGCGGACCCTCAAGGCCTTCGCACACTTCGCCTGGTAGTGACGCCTTCGTCGACCCGACACGGTCGATGGGTGTTCGGTCATGTCTTGCGCGGCTCGATCCTCGGGCGCTGGCTGACGGCGTCACGGGGGTCGGGCCGCGTGTGTTGCAGGGGACCTGCAGGGGCGACGCGTCCCGAGCGCCCTCGGCGCCGCGCCGGAGGCAACCGCGTCCGGCACGCGCACTGCCGATGGCTGAGGCCAACAAGGCGTTCGCCCACTTCGCTTGGTGAGCACGCCTTCGCCGGGCCCTCCGGCTCGATCGCGGGACGCTCGCGCGTGAGTCCCGCGCGTCCAGCTCCGTCCGCAGCGCCGCTCTCCTCTGCCTCGGTGGGGGGGCGTCCCCATGCGGAGCGCGACCCTTGCGGGGAGGGTGGGGGGCCGGGGGAGGGCGGGGGCTACTTCGCCGGGGCGGTCCCGCCGGGCGTCGTCGTCGGTGGAGGCGCGACCCGCGGTGCGGGACCCTTCGGGGCGTCGAGGATGCGCAGGCCTCCGCGGGGCAGGAGCAGCACGAACGCATGCAGCGCGGTGACGTAGGCGGTCTGGCCCGAGGTGAACACGTCGCCGGCACCCGCCAGGAGCCCGTGGGCGGGGGAGTCGCAGGTGACGCCGAATCCCTTCCGCTCGCAGATGCAGTCCAGCGCGCCATCCGCCGCCTGCAGCGCGAGCATCCGGGAGAGGACGCGCGCGTCGAAGGCCTCGACCGCCTTCGGGCCCCGTGTGCGCGCGGCGAGCGCGCCGAGCACGAGGTTGAGCGCGGGGGAGCCGTGCCCTTCGGGGAGGGCGTCCAGGTGCTCGTCGAGGAACCTCGCCGCCTTCGCGACGCCGGGATCCTCGACGGGGAGGCCCGCGGCGCGCAGGGCGGCGATGGCGCCCGCCGTGCGCCCGACTCCCGTCAGGTCGGCGTCGGCGCTGCGTTGGCTCGTGTCGTAGGGGAAGTTGCCGCTGCCGAGCTGCGCCTTGCGGAGGTGGGACACGGCGCGTGCGAGCGGCTCGTCCGCGGCGCGTCCCATGGCGGGGCGGGCGAGGGCGAGGCCGAGGGTGACGACGGTCGTCGTGGAGACGAGCGTGGACGGATAGGCGAGGCCCGCGGGCATCGCAGGGAGGGGCGGGAGGGCGAGGCCGCCCGGCGGAGGCTTCGCCGTCGTGCCCGGCGGGGCGACGCGGCCATGGCCGAACCCGCCGTTCGGGTCCTGGGCCTCGGCGAGCAGGGTGGCGACGCGGGGGAGGGCGGCGCCGGCCTCGGCGCGCAGCACACCCCGGGCCTGGGCCTCGGCGTAGAAGATCGCCGCGGCGGCGAGCGTCCACGTGTACTGCACGAGCACGCGGGAGTCCGCGAGGCCGTGGCGGTCGGGGAGCGAGCCGGGATCACGGCTCCGTCTCTCGACGTCGTCGAGGTGGACCTTCAGCAGCTCGGCGCAGCGCCGGACCCTCCCGAGGACGTCGGGCCCCACGGTGGTGCCCGCGTCGAGCAGGAAGTCGAGGCCCGCGAACGCGACCGTGAACGGCTTCCGCGGTGAACCGGAGGCGTCGGGCAGGGAGAACACGTGCGCCTCCAGCCAGGCGATCGCACGCCGCGCCCCCTCCTCGCGGGACGGCGCGGGTGCTGCGCCCTTCGCGGCGGGCGCGGGCGGACGGTCCTTCCCCTCCGCGTGCGGTGCGGCGCACGGAAGCAGGAGGAGCATGGGGACGGCCAGGAGACGGAGGCGGCCCGTGGGGGGCGGGAACGGCATGAGGGCTCCGGAGCGTGGTGGGCGCTCCTCTCGGTAACGCCACGCGTCGGCGGTCGCCGACGCGGTGCGAAGGAGGCCGCCCCCCGCGCCCCCCGGTATCCTCGGCCCCTTCCCCCTCCGCCGGACCTCCCATGCCACCGAACGAGCTCGCCCGCGTCCGCAACTTCGGCATCTGCGCCCACATCGACGCGGGCAAGACCACCCTCTCCGAGCGCATCCTCTTCTACACGGGGAAGGAGCACGCGATGGGGGAGGTGCACCAGGGGACGGCGAAGATGGACTACCTGCGCGAGGAGCAGGAGCGCGGGATCACCATCACCGCCGCCGCGACGACGATCGGCTGGCGCGAGCACACCCTGCATCTGATCGACACGCCCGGGCACGTGGACTTCACCGCCGAGGTCGAGCGCAGCCTCCGCGTCCTCGACGGCGCGGTGGTCGTCTTCGACGCGGTGAACGGCGTCGAGGCGCAGTCCGAGACCGTCTGGCGCCAGGCGGGCCGCTACCACGTGCCGCGGTGCTGCTTCCTCAACAAGATGGACCGGCCCGGGGCCGACTTCGAACGCAGCCTCGAGAGCATCCGCACGCGCCTGCACGCCACGCCGGTCCCGGTGACGATGCCCGTGGGCGCCGGCGAGACCTTCGCGGGCGTGATCGACCTCCTCACGCTGGAGATGCTGCGCTTCGACCCCGCCGACCAGGGTCGCACGGTGGTGCGCGGGCCGGTCCCGGACGACCTCCGCGAGGAGGCCGAGCTGCGGCGCCAGGAGCTCGTGGACCTCGTCGTCGAGCACAGCGAGAGCGCCGGCGAGCGGTTCCTCGGCGGCGAGGAGCTCCGCGTCGAGGATCTCCGGGCGGGGCTGCGCGAAGCCTGCCTGAAGGCGCGCCTCTTCCCGGCCCTGTGCGGCTCCGCCTTCAAGAACGTGGGCGTCCAGACCGTGCTCGACGCGGTCGTGGACTACCTGCCGAGCCCCCTCGACGTGGGCGCGATCGTCGGCAAGGACCCGAAGCGCCTCGACCGGGAGGAGCGGCGGCCGCCCGATCCCGACGAGCCGCTGTGCGCCCTCGCGTTCAAGATCGTCAGCGACGCCCACGGCGACCTCACCTTCGTGCGCATCTACTCGGGGACGCTCGAGCAGGGGATGGGCCTCTGGAACCCCCGCCTGGCCAAGCACGAGCGGGCGATGCGGCTCCTGCGCATGCACGCGAACGAGCGCCAGCCCCTCGAGCGCGCCGCGGCCGGCGACATCGTGGCGCTCGTCGGCCTCAAGGAGACCGCCACCGGCGATACGCTCTGCGACCGCAAGGCGCCCATCGTCCTCGAGTCGATGCACTTCCCCGAGCCCGTCATGTCGATGCGGATCGAGCCGAAGACGAACGCGGACCGCGACCGCCTGACGGAGGCCCTCGCCCGCCTGCAGCGCGAGGACCCGACGTTCCGCACCCACGTCTCCGCGGAGACCGGCGAGACCCTGATCGAGGGCATGGGCGAGCTGCACCTCGAGGTGCTCACGAACCGGCTGACGCGCGACCTCGGCGTGGCCGCCAACGTGGGCAAGCCCCGGGTCGCCTACCGGCAGACGGTGGCGGCCCGCGGCGAGGGCGAGGCGACGTTCGAGCGCCAGCTCGCGAGCAAGGTCCATGCGGCCACCGTGCGCCTCTCGGTCGAGGCGGTGCCGGGCTCCGGGGTCGTCACGTTCGGCAACGCCGTCTCCGCCGCCGCGGTCAACGCCGCCTGCGTCGCCGCGGTCGAGCGCGGGGCGCGGGGCGCCGCGCAGGGCTCGGCGGGCTTCGCCTGGCCGGCCATCGACGTGAAGATCACCCTCCTCGGCGGGAGCGCCCACGACCTCGTCCCCCCGTCGGAGATCGCCTTCGAGGCGGCCGCCTCCGAGGCCTACGGCCGCGCCTTCGAGGCCGCGGGCCCCGTCCTGCTCGAGCCCGCCATGCGCATCGAGGTCCAGACCCCCGACGAGTTCACCGGCGAGGTCCTCGCCGACCTCAACCGTCGGCGCGTCCTCATCGAGACCAGCGAGTCCACCGGCCCCATGCGCATCGTGACCGGTCGGGCGCCGCTCTCCGCCATGTTCGGCTACTCGACGGCCGTCCGTTCCCTCACCCAGGGGCGCGCCGGCTACTCGATGGAGCCTTCCGGGTACGAGCCCGTGCCCGCCGACATCGCCCGCGCCATGTCATTGTAATCTGCAATTGATATGGCCAGCCGGTGTGGCTGGAGCCTGCGGGGATCCCCGGGGGCGGAGAGGGGGGGCGCCGGGGGGAGGGGTACCGGCATGCCGGGGGCGTATCCCGAAGGCGCCCCCGGTCCCCCGGGCGGTCGGCCCCTCCCACCGAATCTCGGTAGATGGGCACTCCGCTTCTTCCCCTCGAAGGAGCCGGACCTTACGGGTCCGTCGGAGTCCCGGGCCGTGGCCCGGCGCGGCGGGGGGACCGCTTCCCTCCCCCCGCGCCCCCCTCCTCCGCTGCCGGGTCGCGCTGCTCTCCCTCCCCCCGGGGGCACTCCGCCGCGGGGCGCCCCCCTCCCTCGACCCGCCGTCCGGTCGCCCTGCGTGCGCCCGCACCCTCGCCCCGAATTGACAGACCGCCCCCTCCCCCTACCCTTGGCCCTTCCCCCTTCGTTCCCTCGTCGAGTGTCCCGGGATCCCCCGAGACAGACCCTCGAGGCCAAGACGGGGCGTAGGACCCCGTGAGGCTGACGGCCCATCCCATGACGACGCCCGCTCAGAACATCAAGATCCGCATGGAAGCCTACGACCACGAGGTCGTGGACAAGTCCGCCGCGGACATCGTGGACACGGCGAAGCGCACGGGCGCGCGCGTGGCGGGCCCCATCCCGCTGCCGACGCGGATCGAGCGCTACACGGTCCTCCGCTCGCCCCACATCGACAAGAAGTCGCGCGAGCAGTTCGAGATCCGCACGCACAAGCGGATCCTGTTCATCTCCGAGCCGACCGCCAAGACGATCGACGCCATCAGCAAGCTGAACCTGCCCGCCGGCGTCGACATCCGGATCAAGGTGTGACCATGAAGGGCACGACCAGCCAGACGACGATCGCGACGCTCGACGCGTCGAGCGGCACCAAGGGGACCGCCGACCTCGACGCCTCGCGCCTCCTCCAGAAGGACCGCCGCGAGACGAACCGCGGCCTCCACCCCGTCGTCCTGCGGGACGCGGTGATCATGTACGAGGCGAACCGCCGTCAGGGCACCGTCCAGACGCGCGAGCGCCACTTCGTCAGCGGCTCGACGAAGAAGATGCACAAGCAGAAGCACACGGGCAACGCGCGGCAGGGCGACGGCAAGGCCCCGCACTTCCGCGGCGGCGGCACCGCCTTCGGCCCTCACCCGAAGGACTGGGGGTACGCCATGCCGCGCAAGGCGCTGCGCAAGGCCCTCGCGGTCGCCCTCGCGCGCAAGATGGCCGACGGCGAGGTGACCGTGGTCTCGGGGCTCGCGTTCCCCAAGCCCTCGACCAAGGCGTACCGCAAGCTGCTCGAGACGGCCGGCGCGGGCCACGCGCCCCTGCTCGTCACCGCGGGCAAGGCCGACGGCAACCTGCTGCTGTCGTCCCGCAACCTGCCCGGCTCGCGCGTCGTCCCGGCTGCCGAGCTGAACGCGCGCGACGTGGCCGCCTGCACCCGACTCCTTCTCGCGGACGGCGCCTACGACGCCATCGTCGCCCGCCTCGACGCCGGAGCCTCCCGATGAGCGCCCTCGACCGTGTGTTTTGCGCCTCGGGCGCACAAGACGCGCGCACCGTCCAGTTCGACGCCGGAGCCTCCCGATGAGCGCCCTCGACCGTGTGTTTTGCGCCTCGGGCGCACAAGACGCGCGCACCGTCCAGTTCGACGCCGGAGCCTCCCGATGAGCGCCCTCGACGCCCGCCAGGTGATCCTGCGCCCCGTGGTGACGGAGAAGACCCTCCGCACGTCCGAGCGCCGCAACGCCTACACGTTCGAGGTCCACCCGGACGCGAACAAGGTCCAGGTGCGCCTCGCCGTCGAGGAGCTCTTCAAGGTGAAGGTCGATGGCGTCCGCACGGACCTCCGGAAGGGCAAGCCTCGCCGGGTCGGCTGGAGCGAGATGAAGACCCCGACGTGGAAGCGCGCGGTGGTCACCCTCGAGGCCGGACAGTCCATCGACGTCTACTGACCCTTCCCCGCCCGCGCGGACCGGCGGAGGCCGGCGGCGCGGGCGAGCCGGGCCCGCCCGTCGGGCGCGCCCCGGCCTGCCGAATCCGCCGAACCGGAACCCGAAGATGCCCATCCGCCGCGTACGACCCACGAGCAACGGAACGCGCCAGATCACGTTCCTCGACAACTCCGACCTCACCCAGGGGAAGGCGCCGGAGAAGCGCCTCCTCGAGCCCGTGCGCAAGACGGGCGGGCGCAACAACCACGGCCGCGTGACCATGCGTCACCTCGGCGGCGGGGCGAAGAAGCGCTACCGGGTCATCGACTGGAAGCGCCAGAAGGACGGCGTGCCCGCGAAGGTCACGGCGATCGAGTACGACCCGAACCGCAACGCGCGCCTCGCCCTGCTGCAGTACGCCGACGGGGAGAAGACCTACGTGCTCGCGCCGCTGGGCGTCGAGGTCGGCCTCGAGGTCCGGAACGGCCCGACGGCCGAGGCGAAGCCCGGCAACTGCCTCCCGCTCCGGAGCATCCCGGTCGGCCTGACGGTGCACGCGGTGGAGCTCAAGCCCGGCCGCGGCGCGCAGGCGGTCCGCAGCGCCGGCGCGGGCGCGATCCTCACGGCGCGCGAGGGCGAGTACGCGCTCCTCACGCTGCCCTCGACCGAGATGCGGCGCGTCCACCTCGACTGCCGGGCCACGGTGGGCCAGGTCGGCAACGTGGACGCGAACCTCGTCGTGCTCGGCACCGCCGGCCGCAAGCGCCACCTGGGCCGCAGGCCCGAGGTGCGCGGCTCGGCCATGAACCCCGTCTCCCACCCCATGGGCGGCGGCGAGGGTCGTCGCGCCGGCGGCCGTCACCCGGTCTCCAAGTGGGGCCAGCTCAGCAAGGGGGGCAACACGCGTCGTCCCCGCAAGGTCAGCGATCGCTTCATCGTCCGTGGCCGCAAGCGCGGCCCGCAGGTCGGGAGGTAGCCCATGGGCCGCAGCCTCAAGAAGGGCCCCTACGTCGATCCGAACATCTGGGGCCGCGTCGAGCGGATGGGGAGCAACCGCCGCGATCCCATCAAGACGTGGTCCCGTCGGTGCGACATCGTCCCCGAGTTCGTCGGGCTGACGTTCATGGTCCACAACGGCAACAAGTTCATGAAGGTCTACGTGACGGAGGACATGGTCGGGCACAAGCTGGGCGAGTTCGCGCCCACGCGCCTGTTCCGCGCCCACTCCACGCGCAAGACCGAGACCGAGGCCGCTCCGGCCGCGGCGAAGAAGTAGGAGCACGTCCATGCCCGCCAAGGCAGCCGCGCCCGCTTCGAAGACGTTCTCCGCGCACCACAACCACGCGCGGCTGTCTCCGTACAAGGTGCGTCCCGTGATCGACCTGGTCCGGGGCAAGCCCGTGAACGAGGCGCTCTCGATCCTCGAGTGGCAGGACCGCCGCTCGGCCCCGATGATCCGCAAGGTCATCAAGTCGGCGCTCGCGAACGCCTCCAACGACCTCGAGGTGAAGCTCGCCCGTCTGGTCGTGGCCGAGGCCCGGGTGGACGGCGGTCCGCTGCTCGGCGGCCGCAAGCGCTTCATGCCGCGCGCCATGGGCCGCGCGTTCCCGATCCACAAGCGCACCTGCCACATCCACGTGACGCTCGCCGAGGGGCCCGAGCCCGTCGCGGGCGCCCGGAAGTCGAAGTCCAAGAAGCAGCAGGCGAAGGCCCCGCAGGCCTCCGCCCCGGTCGCGGCCCCGAAGGCCGGCGAGTCGAAGGAGTAGCCCGTGGGACAGAAGACCCATCCGATCGGCTACCGCACGGGGATCTACCTCGACTGGTCCTCCCGGTGGTACGCCCCGAAGAAGGACTTCGCGCGCCTCCTCAAGGAGGACAAGGAGATCCGCGAGTACGTCAAGGAGGAGTTCAAGGGCGCCGGCATCCCCAAGATCGAGATCGAGCGCAAGGCCGACGCCCTCCGCATCGTCGTCCACACGGCGAAGCCCGGCATCCTGATCGGGCGCAAGGGCGTCAAGGCCGAGGAGCTGAAGACGAAGCTCGAGGGCCGCCTGAAGCGCAAGGTCGGCCTCGACATCCTCGAGATCGGCAAGCCCGAGCTCAACGCGACGCTCGTCGCCGAGGGCGTCGCCGAGCAGCTCGAGAAGCGCGCGTCGTTCCGCCGCACCATGAAGCGCGCCATCCAGCAGACGATGGAGCGCGGGGCGAAGGGCATCAAGCTCGTCGTCGCCGGACGCCTGGGCGGCGCCGAGATCGCCCGCACCGAGAAGCAGATCCGCGGCTCGATCCCGCTCTCGACGCTGAAGGCGAACATCGAGTACGGCACCGCCACCGCCAAGACGACCTACGGGACGATCGGCGTGAAGTGCTGGATCTACACCGGGACGATCCCGGCCGCCGAGCCGGTCCGCCAGGAGGCTGTCTGACATGGCGACGATGCCCAAGCGGGTCAAGTTCCGCAAGTCGCAGCGCGGCAAGATCCGCGGTGTGGCGCAGCGGGGCAACCACGTCTCGTTCGGCGAGTGGGGCCTCCAGTCCCTCTCGCCCGGCTGGATCAAGGCCAACGTGATCGAGGCCTGCCGCGTGCAGGCCGTGCGCGGCGCCCCGGACGGGCGCCTCTACATCCGGATCTTCCCGCACAAGAGCGTCTCCTCGACGCCCGAGGAGACCCGAATGGGCACCGGCAAGGGCGAGCCCGACTACTGGTGCGCGGTGGTCCACCCCGGGACCGTCATGTTCGAGCTCGGCGGCGTCACGGAGGACGTGGCCCGCAAGACGTTCAACCACGTGGCGCACAAGCTGCCCGTCAAGTCGCGGCTCGTGCGTCGGAGGCACGCCTGATGAAGCCCCCGGAGATCCGTCGCCGTGCGTCGAGCGACCTCCGCGAGGAGGTCAAGCGCCTCCGTCAGGAGATGTTCGACCGCCGGTTCCGTGCCCACAACGAGGAGAAGCCCGATCGCGGGTTCGTCCGTCGCACCAAGCGCGACGTGGCCCGCATCCTGGGCGTCCTCCGCGAACGCGACCTCGGTCTGTCCCGCGAGCCCGCCGGCAGCGGGAAGGAGTGACGAGCATGGCCACCCAGAGCGAGCAGCCGAAGACGCGGGCGCGCGCCCCCCGGCGCACCGTGATCGGCATGGTGATCTCGGACAAGATGATGAAGACCATCACCGTCCAGACCACCCGGAAGGTGAAGCACCCGACGTACGGCAAGTACGTGACGCGATACGTCAGCTACAAGGCGCACGACGAGATGGGCAAGGCGAAGCTCGGCGACACCGTCGAGATCGCGTTCGCCCGCCGGCTGAGCAAGACCAAGAACTGGACCCTCGTCCGGGTCGTGTCGGCCGCCCGCGTGGTGGCCGTCCGCGGCGAGGAGGAGCTCGCGTCGCTCCCCGGCAAGACCGTGCCGGCCCCGGTCGCCCCGAAGCCCGCCCCCGCCGCCCCCGAGGTGTCCTCATGATCCAGATGCGCACCTGGCTGGACGTGGCCGACAACACGGGCGCCAAGCTCGCCTGCGCCATCAAGGTCCTCGGCCGCGGCAACAGCCGCTTCGCGGAGATCGGCGACATCGTCGTGGCCTCGGTCAAGAAGTCGCTCCCGTCGTCGGAGATCAAGGCGGGCTCGGTCGTCCGCGGGGTGGTCGTCCGCACCCGCAACAACCGCCGCCGGCCGGACGGCAGCTACGTCCGCTTCGACAGCAACGCGATCGTGCTGGTGGACGACGAGCGCAACCCGAAGGGCACCCGCATCTTCGGCGCCGTCGCCCGCGAGCTCCGCCAGAAGGGCTACATGAAGATCGTCTCGCTCGCCCCGGAGGTCGTCTGATGGCGCGCATCCGCAAGGGTGACGAGGTCCTCGTGCGGGCCGGCGCCGACGCCGGCAAGCGCGGCCGCGTCCTCCGCGTCCTCCCCGGCGCCGACCGCGCCGTCGTGGAGGGTGTCAACTTCATCCACAAGCACCTCCGCAAGAGCCCGAAGAACCCCCAGGGGGGCCGGGTCCGGCGCGAGGCGTCCCTCCACCTCAGCAAGCTCATGCTCATCGATCCCGCGACGAACGCGCCGACGCGCGTCGGCTTCAAGGTCGAGAACGGCAAGAAGGTCCGCGTCGCGCGCAAGGGCGGCGGCGTCATCGACGGTGCCACCAAGTCTCGCGGCGACAAGCGCGCCAAGGCGGAGGGCTAGACCCCATGGCCACCACCCGCAAACCCCCCCGGCTGCTCGAGCGCTACCGCTCCGAGGTCGTGCCGCGCCTGAAGGAGCGGCTCAAGATCCAGAACGTCCTCGCGCTCCCTCGGCTTTCCAAGATCACCCTGTCGATGGGCGTCGGCGCGGCGGTCGAGAACAAGAAGGTCATCGACAGCGCGGTAGCCAGCCTGTCCCTGCTCGCGGGCCAGAAGGCCGTCGTCACCCTGGCGAAGCAGTCCGTCGCGAGCTGGAAGGTCCGCGAGGGCATGCCCATCGGCGCGAAGGTGACCCTGCGGGGCGCCCGCGCGTACGAGTTCCTCGACCGCCTGATCTCCGTCGTGATCCCCCGCATCCGCGACTTCCGCGGCCTGCCTCGGAAGCTCGACGGGCGCGGCTCCTACAACATGGGCCTCGCCGAGCAGACCGTGTTCCCCGAGATCGACCTCGAGAAGCTCGAGGCGGGGGCCATGGGCCTGAACATCGCCATCACCATGTCCGGCGGGTCCGACGAGGGCGGCCGGGCGTTGCTCGAAGAGTTCGGATTCCCGTTCGAGCGCGAGGAGGTCTCCGTCCGTGGCTAGGACCTGCCTGATCGTCAAGCAGCGGCTGGCGCCGAAGTTCTCGACGCGCCGCTACAACCGTTGCCAGTTCTGCTCGCGTCGTCGCGCGGTCTATCGCAAGTTCGGCGTCTGCCGGATCTGCTTCCGCACGATGGCCCTCCAGGGACTGATCCCCGGCGCCCGCAAGGCGTCGTGGTAAGGGGCCGCTCATGTCCATGACCGATCCCATCTCCGACATGCTCACGCGCGTCCGCAACGCGATCCGCGTCCGGGCGACGACCGTAGACGTGAACGCGTCGCGCTTCGTCCACTCGGTCGCGGAGGTCCTCCGCCGCGAGGGCTACGTCGAGGACATCCGCAAGACCGAGGGCGCCGACGGGCGTCCGCGGCTGCGGATCTACCTCAAGTACGACGGCGACGGCAACCCGGTGATCTCCTCGATCGGGCGCGTCAGCCGCCCCGGCCGGCGCGACTACCGCGGGGTCGCACGGATCCCGAAGGTCCTGAACGGCCTCGGCATCGCCGTGCTGTCCACGAGCCGCGGCGTGTTCTCCGATCGCGAGGCCCGCGCCGCCGGCGTGGGCGGCGAAGTCCTCTGCGAGATCTGGTAGGAGCCGCCCATGTCGCGCATCGGCAAGATCCCGGTCCCGGTCCCCGCGGGCGTCACCGTCACGGTGGACGGCCCCGTGGTGAAGGTCAAGGGCCCCAAGGGCGAGCTCAGCAAGACCCTCGAGGCGGGCGTCACGGCCAAGGTGGAAGGCGGCAAGGTCGTCCTCTCCCGCGCCGGCGACGAGCAGCAGGACCGTGCCCTCCACGGGCTCTGCCGCGCCCTGGTCAAGGGCATGGTCGAGGGCGTCTCCACCGGCTTCGAGAAGCGCCTCGAGCTGGTGGGGGTGTCCTACCAGGCCAAGCTCGCGGGCAAGTCCCTCTCGCTCCAGGTCGGCTTCTGCAACCCCGTCGTCCGCGAGATCCCCAAGGGGCTCACGGTCGAGGTGCCGACGCCGACGCTCGTGATCATCAAGGGTCACGACAAGCAGCTGCTCGGCCAGTTCGCGGCCGAGCTGCGCAGCGAGCGCCCTCCGGAGCCCTACAAGGGCAAGGGCGTCCGCTACGTCGGTGAGGTCGTCGTCCTGAAGGCCGGCAAGTCCTTCGTGGGCGGGGAGAAGTAAGCCGTGCGACTGCAGAAGCTCCTGGCCAAGCGCCGTCTCAGCCGGACCCACCGGACGCGCCGCCGCGTCCGAGGCACCGCCGAGCGCCCGCGCGTCACCATCCACCGTTCCGAGCGGCACGTCTGGCTGCAGCTCATCGACGACGAGGCGGGGCGCACGCTCTGCTCGTCCTCGACCAAGACCCTCGAGCTGGCCCAGGGCGGCAACGTCGCCGCCGCGAAGGCCGTGGGGGAGGACCTCGGGCGCAAGATGCTCGCGCTCGGGGTGAAGGCCGCCTGCTTCGACCGCGGCCCGCACAAGTACCACGGCCGCGTCAAGGCGGTGGCGGACGCGATCCGCTCCGCCGGCGTCGCGCTCTAAGCCAGCGAAGGAGACCGGATGCGCCGCGAGATCGACTACGTCAGCCCCGACGCCCTGACCCTCACCGAGACGGTGGTCAAGGTCAACCGCTCCGCGAAGGTCATGAAGGGCGGACGGCGGTTCAGCTTCTCGGCCCTCATCGTGCTCGGCAGCCACGACGGCGTCGTGGGCCTGGGCTTCGGCAAGGCCAACGAGGTGCCCCCGGCCGTCGAGAAGGGCGTCGCCGACGCGAAGAAGCGGCTCGTCCGCGTCCCGCTCACCGGCACGACCGTCCCGCACCACGTGATGGGCGTCTACCGCGCCTCGCGGGTGAAGATCATGCCGGCCGCCCCCGGCACCGGCGTCATCGCGGGCAAGGGCCCGCGGGCCATCCTCGAGGCCGCCGGCGTCAAGGACGTGCTCACGAAGGCCTACGGCTCGACGAACGCGGTGAACCTCGTCAAGGCCACCCTCGACGGCCTCATGAAGCTGCGCACGCGCGACCACGTCGCCAAGGTGCGGGGAGTCTCCCTCCGATGAACCTGAAGGACGTCCACGAGATCAAGGTCTACCGCACCCAGCGCAAGCGGGTGGGCCGTGGCTGGGGCTCGGGCATGGGCAAGACCTCCACCCGAGGCGAGAAGGGCCAGGGCCGTCGCGGCGGCACCCGGTTCCGCCTCCGGTTCGAGGGCGGCCAGATGCCGCTGTACCGCCGCCTGCCCAAGAAGGGCTTCAGCAACCACCCGTTCCGGGTCCGGTTCGAGGGCGTGAACGTGGGAGACCTCGAGGCGGCCTTCCCGGCCGGCTCGACGATCGACCTCGAGGCGCTCCGCGCCGCCCTGCTCGTCCCCAAGACGGCGACCATCTGGAAGCTGCTCGGTGACGGCACGCTCACCAAGAAGCTCACGATCAAGGCCGACGCCGCCAGCGCGGGCGCCCGGGCCAAGGTCGAGGCCGCCGGGGGCGCGGTCGAGATCCTCGAGGGGCAGGCCAAGGACCGCGCCGCGGAGCTCGCCAAGCGCCGGGAGCGCCTCGCCTCCAGCTCGACGAAGGCCGTCGAGACCTACCGCGAGGAGGCCAAGAAGGTCGGCAAGCCCAAGAAGGCCGCCGCGGGCGCCAAGGGCGCCAAGAAGGCGAAGGCCCCCGGGGCCGGCGGCGCCCCGAAGGGCGACGGCGCGGCGAAGGGTGGGGGCGCCCCGAAGGGCGGCGAGGGCGCCAAGGGCGGCAAGCCGAAGAAGGACGAGAAGGAATGATCGGGCGGATCGCCAACCTCTTCCGCGTCCCGGAGATCCGGACGCGCCTGTGGATCACCCTGGTCTTCCTGGTGATCTACCGGATCGGCTACAACGTGCCGATCCCGGGCGTCAACATGGAGCTGTTCAAGGCGGCTCTCAAGGACCGGGAGGAGGGCGGCGACCTCGCCACCCTGATCAACATGCTGTCGGGCGGCGGCGTCGCGGGCTGCGCGCTGTTCTCCCTCGGCATCATGCCCTACATCAGCGCCAGCATCATCTTCAGCCTGCTGGTGAAGGTGATCCCCTCCCTCGAGGCCGTCTCGAAGGAGGGCAGCGCCGGCCAGCGCCGCATCAACCAGTGGACGCGTTGGGCCACGGTCCCGCTGGCGGTCGTGCAGTCCGTCATCGTCGTGACGACCCTCTACCACAAGCCCGGCCTGATCCGCGACTTCAGCAGCGCCACGCTCCTGACGCCGGGCTTCTTCGCCAGCCTGACCGCCGTCCTGACGCTGACCGCCGGCACCATCTTCCTGATGTGGATCGGCGAGCAGATCACCGAGTACGGGGTCGGCAACGGCATCTCGCTCCTCATCATGTGCGGCATCATCGCCCGTC
Source organism: uncultured Planctomycetales bacterium (assembly GCA_964546345.1). Taxonomy (GTDB): domain Bacteria; phylum Planctomycetota; class PLA2; order PLA2; family JAEUHO01; genus JAYTCP01. The sequence goes on along the minus strand of CAZJJQ010000027.1, from coordinate 2,395 downwards.
TCCCCGAGAACGTCCGGGCGATGATGAAGCAGCACCCCTCGCCCATCACGCCGGTGCTCCTGCTGATCCTGTTCGTGGGCGTCGTGGTCGTGGTGGTCTACATCACCAAGGGAACGCGCAAGATCCCGGTCCAGTACGCGAAGCTGATGCGCGGGCGCCGCGTGTACGGCGGCCAGCGCCACTTCCTCCCGATCAAGGTCAACCAGGCCGGCGTGATGCCGGTGATCTTCTCCTCGAGCCTCCTGGCCGCCCCGACGCTGCTCGCGGGCGCGGTGGGCTGGCGCTGGCTGCAGGACGTCACGAGCCCGGGCTCCTGGTGGTACACGGTCGCGGACGTCGCCCTCATCTACTTCTTCTCGTACTTCTGGACCTCGCTGATGTTCAACCCGGCGGAGATGTCCAAGAACATGAAGGAGGGCGGCTCCTTCATCCCGGGCATCCGGCCGGGTCGGCACACGGCCGACTTCCTCCAGAACGTCATGGTCCACATGACCCTCGCCGGCGCGACGTTCCTGTCCGTCATCGCCATCGTCCCCGGCTGGCTCGCCCGCCAGGCCGACGCGAACGGCCAGATCGCCGCGTTCCTCGGCGGCACCTCGATCCTCATCGTGGTGAGCGTGGCGCTGGACCTCGTGGACAAGCTCAACGGCCACCTGCTCATGCGCCAGTACGACGGCTTCATGGGCGGCGAAGGCAGCGGCGGCAAGAAGGGCTAGCGGGATCGTGCGCATCGTCCTCCTCGGTCCGCCCGGCTGCGGCAAGGGTACGCAGGCTGCGCGCCTCGTGGCCCGCGAGGGCATCCTCCACCTCTCGACGGGGGACCTCCTCCGTGCGGCGGTGGCGGCGGGCTCGGAGCTCGGCCGCAAGGCGAAGCCGCTGATGGACGCGGGCAAGCTCGTCCCCGACGACCTGGTGATCGGGCTGGTCAAGGAGCGGATCGCGCGCCCGGACGCCGCCAAGGGCTTCCTGCTCGACGGGTTCCCGCGGACCCTGCCCCAGGCCGACGCGCTCGACGCTGCCCTCGGCGCCCACGGGGTCGAGGCGGTGGTCTACTACGTCCTCGGGGACGAGGAGATCGTGCGCCGCTCCCTCGGCCGGGGCCGTGCCGACGACACGGAGCCGGTGATCCGGGAGCGCCTCAGGGTCTACCGCGCGCAGACCCAGCCGCTGGTGGCCCGCTACCGGGGCCAGGGCCTCCTCGAGGAGGTCGATGCGACCGGGACCGTGGACCAGGTCGAGAGCCTGACCCAGGCCGCGCTCGCGCGTCGGCTCCCGGGCGGACGTGCCCGATGATCGTCTTCAAGTCTCCGCGTGAGATCGACACGCTCCGCGAGGCCGGCCGCATCGCGCGCCTGGCCCTCGACGCGGCGCGTCGGATGGTCGCCCCCGGCATCTCCACGGCGGATCTCGACGCCGAGGTCGAGCGGGTGATCCGGGCGAACGGCGCGACCCCGGAGTTCAAGGGCTACCACGGCTACCCCGCGTCCTCGTGCATCAGCGTGAACGACCAGGTCGTTCACGGCATCCCCGGGCCTCGAAAGCTCAAGGAGGGCGACATCGTAGGTATCGACGTGGGGGCGCGCTTCAAGGGGTACGTGGGCGACAACGCCGCGACCATCCCCGTGGGGAAGGTGAAGGCCGAGGCCCAGCGCCTCGTGGACACCACGCGCGAGTGCCTCGAGCGCGCCCTGGCGCAGTGCGTGCCCGGCAACCGCCTGTCCGACATCGGCCGGGCCGTGCAGTCCCACGCCGAGGCGCGGGGCTACAGCCTCGTGCGGGACTACGCGGGCCACGGCATCGGCACCAAGATGCACGAGGACCCCCAGGTGCCCAACTACGTGGATGCCGCGACCCTCAAGCGCGACATGGTGCTCAAGGTGGGGCTCTGCATCGCGATCGAGCCCATGCTGAACGCCGGGGGCCCGGAGGTGCGCGTCCTGGACGACGAGTGGACCGTCGTCACGCAGGACGGGTCCCTCTCCGCCCACTGGGAGGACGCGGTGGCCGTCACGAAGGACGGTCCCCTGATCCTCACGAGGGCCTGACCATGGCCAAGGAAGAAGCCCTCCGCCTGGAAGCCAAGGTCGTGGAAGCACGGCCGAACGCGATGTTCCTGGTCGAGCTCGAGAACGGTCACCGCATCCTCGCCCACGTCTCGGGCAAGATGCGGATGAACTTCATCCGAATCCTCCCCGGCGACCGGGTGACGGTCGAGATGAGCCCCTATGACCTTTCCAAGGGTCGGATCGTCTATCGCGAGTAACATCTTCGACCCGTCGGTCGCCGCGGGCGCGCGTCGCGCACCCGCTGCAGGAGCGCTGGAGCCGTCATGAAGGTCAAGTCGTCCGTCCGCCGAATCTGCGAGCACTGCCGGATCATCCGGCGGTACGGCAAG
>CAZJJQ010000026.1:0-16721 GCA_964546345.1 uncultured Planctomycetales bacterium | reverse complement strand
CCGCCGGTCACGCAAGCGCGCCGTCCTGCGTCCGCGGGCTCCGCCGCGCGCGCGGGCCCCCCCACCCGCGCCCCCGGCCCTGGGCGGCGAGTAGCATCCCCGCGTGAAGCCCGAGCACGTCTACGTCCACGTGCCCTTCTGCGCGCGCAAGTGCCCCTACTGCGACTTCAACTCGCACGCGGGCCGCGACGGGGAGATCGACGCCTACCTCGACGCGCTCCTCGCCGAGGCGAAGGAGCGCGCGGCGGGCCTCGCGCCCCGGACGATCTTCGTCGGAGGGGGCACTCCCACCCATCCCGACGAGGCCCGGCTCGACCGCTATCTCTCCGGCCTCGCGTCCCTCCTCGACCTCTCCCGGCTCGAGGAGTTCACGGTCGAGGCCAATCCCGGGACGTTCACGCCCGGCAAGGTGCGGGCGCTCGTCCGCAACGGCGTCGATCGGGTGAGCCTCGGGGTGCAGTCCTTCGACGACCGCCGCCTCGCCGTCCTCGGCCGCATCCACGACGCCTCCGACGCCGTGCGCAGCGCGGCGCTCCTGCGCGAGGGCGGGGTCGCCCGGCTCTCCCTCGACCTCATCCTCGCGACGCCGGGCCAGACGCTCGGCGAGCAGCAGCGCGACGTGGCGCGTGCCATCGCCCTCGACCCGGAGCACGTGAGCACCTACGTCCTCACCTTCGAGGAGGGCACGGCGTTCACCAAGCTGCTCTCCGAGGGCCGCCTCCCCGCTCCCGTGCCCGAGCGCGACCTCGCCCACCTGCGGGCCGCCTGCGAGCAGCTCGGCGCCGCGGGCTACCGCCGCTACGAGGTCAGCAACCACGCGCGACCGGGCGCCGAGTCGCGGCACAACCTCGCGTACTGGCGCAACGTCGAGTGGCTGGGCCTCGGCGCGGGCGCGCACTCGCACGTGGGCGGCCGGCGCTGGAAGAACGTGGACGATCCCGCGGCCTACGCCGCGCGCATCGCCCGCGGGCGCGAGGCCGAGGAGTGGAGCGAGCGTCCCTCTGCCCTCAGCGGCCTGCTCGAGTCGCTCATGATGGGGCTGCGGCTCGTCGAGGAGGGCGTCGTCGTCGCGGCGCTCGCCGCGCGGCACGGGGTCGATCCGCGGGTCGAGCACCGCGACGCCCTCGCACGCCACGTGGCGGCGGGGCGCCTCGAGCGCGCGGGCGATCGGCTGCGATGCACCCCCGCGGGCCTCGACGTGCTCCAGTCGATCCTCGTCGACTTCGTGCCCGAGGAGGCGGAGACGCCGAGCACGCGGTGACGGACCGGTGCGCGGAGCTCGGGGGGCGGCGGGGGCAGGGATCGACGGGCGTCGATGTTCCGGGGCCCGAGCGCCGCCGCCCGACCGCCGCGGCGTGCGCCGCCGCCGGCCGTCCTACCTCGAGCGGAAGCGGCCCTCGACGTACGCGGCGCCTTCGGTGGACAGGGCGTAGAGCCCGCGCTTCGTCCCCTCCTGGAGGTGGCCGATCTTGCGCTTGAGGATGCCCAGCGCGTTGTGGAGGTTCTTCGGCTCGGGGATGCCCAGCTGCTGGAAGCACCACAGGATGTCCTCGCCCGACACCTCGCGCTTGCCCTGCATCTGATGGAGGAAGTAGATGAAGAGGAGGATGCGGTCCTGGATCGCCCCGCGGCCCTCCCGCAGAGGACGGGCGGCGTAGAACTCCTCGAGGGTCTCCGACCGGGGGCTCGTCGGGACGGCGACGACCACGCCGGAGGAGCGCGGGCTCGCCGGCGCCGACGCGGCGGTCCCCGGGGCGTGGGCCGCGGGGACCTGCGCGGAGGCGGTCGGGCCGGAGGCGGTCTGCGTCTCGACGATGCCCGCCGCGCCCTTGAGGAAGGCCTGGAACCGGGCGAGCTGCTTCTCGACGAAGGCCTCGCTCCCGGAGAACTCGAGATCGACACCCTCGGCGGCGAAGCGGAAGACGGTCTCGGACGTGCCGGACATGGACGGACCTCACGGGGGGACCAGGGAGGCGGGGATTCTACGGCCGGGGCAGGTCGAGGGGGCGGAACGGGCGCGCCGACCCTCGGCGGCGCGCCCCGGCTCGCCGTCCGGACCCCGCGCCGGCGGCGGGCCCACCCGGGGGCCGCGCTGCCCGGGACATTCCGGGGTCTCGCCTGATACCTTGACCGGCCGATGACCGAACCCCGAACGAGCGCTGGCCTCGAGCGTGGCGCCGCCGTGCCCGCGGGGAGGAGGCTCGGGGAGGACGGGGCCCAGGCGGCGGCCCTCGACCGGGTCCTGCGGGAGGTGGACTACCGCGAGCGGCTGGGGCGGGAGGCGCGGGCGCTGTTCCAGCTCGAGCGCACGCTGCGCGCCGGCCTGCAGGGCGCGCCGTCCCGCCGCTTCTGCCTCCGGGTGGCGGTCGAGGCGGAGCGGGTCGAGTACGCGCTCCTCGACGTCGGGGCGCGGGGCAACCGCTGCTACGCCCTGTTCGCCGAGCTGGTCTCCGCCGTCCGATGGACGGCCAAGGCCGTCCACGCGCTCCTCCATCTCCGGGGCAGGATCCGCCGCTACTTGGGCGACCGGTCGGACCTAGGGGACTTCCGCGCCGGGCTCGACCGCGCGATCGCCTGGCTCTCCGGCCGGCTCGAGGCGCAGCTCGAGGCCCTCGGGACCGAGGCCGCCGGGCCCCTGGGCGTCCCGATGCCGTCCGAGGGCGCGGAGGCCGCGGCGCTCGAGGGCGAGGAGGCGCGCTGGCGCCTGCCCCAGGATCTCGACGTGGCCGAGGCGGTGGACGAACGCGACCGGATCGCCGAGATGGCGACGGCCTTCCTGCGCCTCGCGGACGAGCTCGAACGGATCCCGCTCCCCGGGGCCGACGACGTGGATGCGCGGGAGACCCTGGTCCACGGGCCGTTCCCGACCCCCGTCGCCCAGGAGGCGCGGGTGCGGATGCACGCCATCCAGAGCGCCTACGACGTCGTCGTCGCGGGCACGCCGCTCGAGGGGACGGACCCCGATCTGAAGGTCTTCCGCGGGTACGTCAGCATCCTGCTCCATCTGCTCGAGGCGGTCGCATACCTCCTTCAGGTCCACGCCCGTTTCTCCGGCGACGTGCGCTCCGAGCGCGTGCGGGGTCGGGCCGAGCCGCTGGCCGACCCGGCCGCCGCGCTGCGGCTCGCCGTCCTGTTCGGCCTGCCGAACGCCGTGGCGTGCTTCCGCGAGGCGCGCGCGGTCGGTGCGCGACTGCTCGAGCGATACACCCGCATCCGCGACGTGGTCCTCGACCTCCCGCCGGGCCGGAAGCTACACCTTCGCCCCGCCGGGCTCATCGTGCGCGTCGTCCAGCATCACGGGAAGCCCGTGAGCATGTCCATGGGCGACGAGGCCGTGGACGCGCGGCAGCTGATGGACGTCATCCTCCTCGCCGCGGGCCACGCCACGAGCACCCAGGTCCGTTTCCGGGGCGACGAGCGCGTGCTCGCCGACCTCCAGGTCCTCTTCGAGCACCGCCTCGGAGAGGAGGGCCTGGAAGGCTTCCCCGCCCAGCTCTCCTATCTCCGTCAGTCCGGCCGAGGCACGGCCCCGAGCACCCCATGAGCGACATGAACGCAGACACCCCCACCGTCCCCCCGCCCGCGCCGGTCCCGCCCGCGCCCCAGCCCCACGTGGTCCATCGCATCGCAATCGCCCCCGGGATCGTGCCCCAGCTCCTCGCGTGGCACAAAGAGGCGCAAGGGGTCGAGCCGTGCGCGCTCCTCATCGGGCGCCTGGTGAGGGGCGGCCTGAGGATCGAGAGCGCGAAGCGCATCGAGAACGTCAGCGGGCGCCCCGATCGCACGTTCCTCATCCCTCCCGTCGAGCTCCTCGCCGCCGAGAAGGCCGCGCGCGAGCAGGGGCGCACGGTCGTCGGCACGTGGCACGGACACCCCGTGGGCCCCGCCTGGCCGAGCGTCTCCGACGGCATGGGGCTCGCCGCCGCCACGACCCGACCGGGTGCGGCCGCGCGTCCGGACTGGCGTCCGCACGCGTTCCTCGTCTCGGGCCAGGGCGCCGGACCGACGCTCGTCGTGCGCGCCTTCGTGCGTCGCCAGGGGCGTCCCGCCGAGGTTCCGCTCGTCGTGGACGCGTGACGCGCGGGCGGCGCTTCGTGCGCGGGTAGCGGCGCGGGGCGCGCGGCCCCGGGTTCCGCGCCCCCCCCATGACCTCGATGTGCGTCGATGGGAGCGGCGCGACCCGGCGCGCTTCCGCGCCTCGGCTCACCGTCCGATGCGGAGCCGGTCGCCGAGGAACTCCGGGAGCTCCGCGTCCTGGATGCGGGCGATCGCGCGCTCGACGTCGTAGGGCACGCGCAGGATCCGCAGCGTGCGGGCCTCGTCGTCGAACAGGCCGAACGACGCGCGTGGATCCTCGTCGCGGGGCTGACCCACCGAGCCGACGTTCATCAGCGCCTGGGCCGTGTCCCCCACCTCGATCTCGTCGCCGATCACGTAGGAGATGGCCGCCCCGCTCTTGAACGTGACGGGGATGTGGCTGTGGCCGACGAACGCGAAGGGTGTCGTCAGGTGCGCGAAGGAGAGGTGCGCGTCGTACGCGCTCTGGAGGTAGTCGAACTGCTCGGGGTCGTGGATCGTCCCGTGCGACACGGTGACGGGGCCGTCCACCCGAAGGACGTCCTGCTCCCCGAGCCACGCGAGCTGCTCCCGCGTCAGGACCTTGCGCGTCCAGAGGATGGCGGCCCGGGCGTACTGGTTGAAGTACTCGAGGCCGAGGCGGCCCGCGGCCGCCCAGTCGTGGTTCCCCGCGACGAGCACCCTCGGCGCCAGCTCGCGGACCCGGGTGACGCACTCCTCGGGCGCGCCGCCATACCCCACCAGGTCGCCGGTGCAGAGCACCGCGTCCACGGGCTCCGCCGCGAGGGCGTCGAGCACGGCGTCGAGGGCATCGACGTTCGAGTGGATGTCACCGAGGACGGCGTAGCGCACGCGGACGGTTCCAGGAGACGGGAGAATCCAAGCGCGGCGGTGGCCGCGGGACCGGCTCCCCCACCGCATGGGTCGAGAGCCTACGGGTGAGATCGGCGGACCTCGCGAGCGATCTTGGGCGACGACCGGTGGAACCTAGTCGAAAGTCCTGGTGCCGGACGCGGGACCGGCTGATAGAGCCGTCAGCCCCGCCGCTGCGGCCACGGCCCCGATCAGCGCCGCGATCGACGGGAGAGCTGGGAGAGTCGGTGTCGGGGCCGGAAGGAGGGTCCCCAGGGCCCCTCCCAGCCCCAGGCGGCCCAGCCCGAGGAGCGCGAGAGCCACCACCAGGCCCGGCAACCGGCCGAGCCAGGTCGCGGCCAGCGAGAGCCACGACGAGAGAACCAGGAATTCGGCAAGGAGAGCGACGGCCCAGCCCAGGAGACAGACGCCTGGAGGCGACTCCTGAATGCGGAATACAATCAACAGTGCGGCGCAGGTGATGGCTCCAGTCACTCCGGCTGCGGCTGCGGCTGCCGTTTCCGCTGCGCATAGCCCCACGGCGCCGAGGGGGGAAGCTCGCAGCACCTCGGACCAGCCCTCGGTGTGCACCAGGTCGGAGCCTCGAAGCCGAGAGGACAGGACCAGGAGCAGTCCGAACGTCTCGCCTGTGCTGAGCATCACTCCCCAGGCCCGCTCCGGGCGCGGGTCCAGGCCGAGGATCTCGAGGTGGGTTCCTGCCCACCCCACCCCCCACGCCAGCGCGGCCCCCAGCCACAGGGTCGGGCGTCGCCACTCGTGAAGGACCCGGCGCCCACCGTAGTTCACGGCTGTCATTGCGGTGAGCATCCCGCGGCGCCCCGAGGTAGGAGGCTGTGCGGGGAAGGAAGCAGGTGCCATCTGGGGTGGGCTCCGAGGAATGTTCCACGTGGAACATCAGGGACTCGGGCTGTCCGAGGGTCGCACCCGCGGCCCTCGGTGGGCGCAGGGTTCAGGAGGGCGCTCCCTCCCTCAAAGCCGTGGGATGCGTGGGCACTCGAAGCCGGAGGCCAGCGAGAGGATCGACGGAGGCGGGGTGGGGCTCGCGCGGTCCCATGTCCCCCCCTACCGTACCATAGGGGCACTCACCTCGGAGATGGCAGATGACACTCGGCAAGCGCCTGGGGCGTGGACTCGGCGGCCTGATCCAGAGCACGGTCGGGGCAGAGCCCACGGCTGAGGAGGCGAAGTCGGCAGACAGCCTGCCCGTCGGGGAGATCCGCGCCAACCCCTACCAGCCCCGCCGCCATTTCGACCCGGAGTCCTTGGCCGAGCTTCAGAGCTCGATCAAGGAGCATGGGGTCCTGCAGCCGATCGTCGTGCGGCACGGGCCTGCAGGCTACGAATTGGTGGCTGGCGAGCGCCGCCTTCGAGCGTGCAAGGCTCTCGGCCTCGAGCGGATCCCCGCCGTGATCCGCGTGGTGGACGACGCCAGCCTACAGACCCTGGCGCTGGTGGAGAACCTTCAGCGCGCCGACCTGAACCCCCTCGAGAAGGCGAGGGCCCTTCGCTCGATGATGGCAACGCAGGGCCTTACCCACGAAGCCGCGGCAGAGCGCGTCGGGAAGGACCGTGCCACCATTACGAATCTGGTGCGCCTGCTGGATCTGCCTGAGGACGTACGGGAGTGGCTCGAAGAGGGCAAACTCAACGCGGGCCAGGCCAAGGCGCTGCTTCAGGTGAGTGGCGACGCCCGTCGGAGCCAGCTCGCCCGGCTCGCCATCGATCGGGATCTCAGCGTCCGGGAGATCGAGAAGTACGCGCGCCTGGTCAGTGGGGGCGGGAAGAAGGCGGGTGCCAAGACCTCTGACCCGTTCCTGGCGGACCTGGAGGACCGGATGCGCAAGGCCCTGTCGGCCAAGGTGCACGTGAAGGCGAAGGGGCGCGGTGGCGTCATCCAGATCGAGTATCACGACGCGACCCAGCTGGACGCGCTGCTGGAGAAGTTCGGGGCACACTAGTCAGAGGCTTGTCGCTCAGGTCCGGTCCGTCCTTGGGTGGTAGGGGCGCCCGACCGTGGGGGGCGCCCGTGGAGGGAACCGGTAGTCCAGCGCGCATGGGTGGCCGCGTCCGCTGCGGCTCTGGACCGGACGCGCCCGGGGGGGGGCTTCCCGTGCGAGTGAGATCCTGCCTGAAGGCGTTCGCCCTCAGCGGCTCGCGCGCGTGTGCGCGAAGCGATTCCTTGCCTATTGGGGGGGGATACCGACCGGTAGGGCGGATTGCGGTGCCGCCTATCCACGCCGCGCCGGAGGCGGTCGCAGCCCTCGGGCGAGGAGCGCGTCAGAATCAGTCAACCTGGGGATCGGGCGCGAGCCGCGCACGAGTCTTCGGTGCGCCCCTCTCGTGCTCCGATCTTATGAATGTAGAATACATGTAGGCGCATGGAGCCCAAGGCGTGGGATCTGCGCCGCGTCCTCGGCCCTGGCCGTTCGTCGCGCCGTGCGCCGCTTCCCGGGGTGGTCTCGATGTCGAGTCCTCGGATCGCGGGCTCAGCCACCTCTGGTCACGGTGACGGCGGCCGAGCGACGGAAGAAGAGGAGCGCGAAGCAGGTGCTGGAGGCCCGGGACCAGCCCGCGGGCCACGAGCCGTCGGGATTCTGCAGCTCCAGGATCTCGGTGCCACCGTCGTAGTACCAGTCCTTGCCACCCACGAGGCGAATGGAGTCGAGATCAGCCGCCCGCTCCAGGGACCACAACGCATAGAGGAGCCACCCGGGCCCATCGACCGAGAGCTGCGCGACGCGATCCACGGCCCAGCGCCGATCGAGCCATGTCCATGCCGAGCGGATCCTGGCGTCGATCTGGGCGAGGAGCGCGGGCTTCGGCGGGCGGCGTTGCTGGAGGAGCTGCTCCCGCGCGATCGCGAAGGTCGCGATGGCGGCGAGCGTCATGGACGCGGTGGGGGTGCGGTCCGGGTCCGTGCTTCCGGGTGTAGGAGGCAGATAGGCGTAGCCGCAGCTCGGGATGGGCACGGGCCTGGCGACGGTGCCTTGTTGCGGCGAGGTCGGGTCTCCCGCGCGCGTGAGCGTGGGTGTCGGCTGCGGATCGAGCGACGACAGGCCGTGGGCGTCGAGGAAGGCCAGCAACGCGGTCCAGATCGCCGGATTCACCGGCTGACCCATGCGGGCTGCGGCGCGCAGCCCGAGGGCCGCGAACTGCGTGTTGGAGGCATCCGAGTACGAGCCGGCGCGATCGGCGGGCAGGTAGCCGAAGGCGCCCGGGGCTCCTTGCAACTGCTCGAGGCGCGTCGTGAGGCGCGAGACCCAATCGGCCGCGTCGGGGGAGAGCCGAGGTAGGCCGGGCTTCCCGCTCCTCGAGGCGGACGCGCCGCCGTACGCTCTCTCCGCGGCCAGCAGCGCCAGGGCGATCTCGTACGTCGTCTCGAGCTCCTGCCGTCGGAGCCACGCGAGGCCGGCGCGGACCTGCGCATCCTCGGGTGCGACACCGCACACGAGGAGGGCGTAGAGGCAGAGGGCGGAGTGACCGGCCTGCATGCTCCCCACCCGATCGAAGTGGTACGGGCCGAAGTGTCCTTCCTCGCTCTGTTGCCTTCGGAGCCATGCGACGCCGCGATCCACGGCCGCGTCCACCTCGGCTGCGAATCGGTCGTGTCGGCAGGTGCGCCGGTCCACGAGCTCGAGGGACCAGGCCTCCAGGGTGGGGGAGAGCTGTGCGCCGGTCTCACCTCGCTCCCACCGCAGCGAGACCTCGGCCCGCGTCACGCAGCCGTCTTCGCGCCGACGCACCGTCGCCGCGGCGGTGCCCGTGCCTCGCGTCGGCGCGCCCCCGTTCGCGCCGTCGTGGACCAGGGACCACTGCACGTCGGTCGGTGTGTCGGGCGCGTCCGGGGCCGGCCGCCGGATCTGCGCCGTGACGCGTGTGTTCCCCAGGCGGAGGAGCTTCAAGGTCCACTCGGCGGTGGCCGCGGCCGGCAGGCGCAGGGCAATCAGGAGCGGGAGGTCGCCGGGCGCCAGGTCGGTCGGCTGGTAGAGGCCGTCGGCACCCCGCAGCTCGAAGCCATGCACGAGGCGTATCTGCGGGGACCCGCTCTTCCCGTCCACCGTGTGCACGAGCCGGTAGCGAAGCACGTCGGAGGGCGCGAGCATCGGTCGGCCCGCCGGCCGTTGCTCCTCCCCGTGCGCGTGCGACCACGGACCGAGAGCGCATGCGAGCAGGAGGGCATACGCGAGACGTCGCGCTGCCCTCGCGGGCGCGGCCGGGGTGCAGGCGGCCGGAGGAACTCGGCAGCATCCCGCGGAGGGCCGGCGGCGGATCCGTCTCGCGCGGAGCAGTCGCATGCTCGGCCTCCGGGTCGGCCCCGCCGGCCCGACTTGTTCGGGACGAGCACGAGGGGGGCACGACCTCCTCGCGTCGGACCCGTCCGGGGACGCAGCGGTTCCTGCCGGAGGGTCCTGCCTCCGGTGGTGGAGGCGCTAGCCGTCCATCCCCGGGGTCATGCCCGAGGGCGACGGCGCCGGCGGCGTGGGGGGGGCGGGCGGCGCGGGCGCGTCGGGCACCTTCAGCGCGTCCACCTTCACGGTGTCGAGCTTCTTCTCGGACTCGTCGGCCTTCGTGGCGTCGCCGCAGACGCGCAGCACGCCCTTGTCGTAGACGAGGGCCTTCACGATCGTCACGGGCTTCACGAGCTGCTCCGCCATCTTCGCCTGCTTGAAGTCCACGCGCATCGCGGGCTTCTCCTCGCCGCGCGTCTTGCGCGCGTGGATGCGCTCGAGCACGGGGAGGCTCGCCTCCTCCACCTTCGCGAAGGGCGTGTAGTCGAAGTCGAGCGACGTCGAATCCTTCACGCAGAGGAGGAACTGCGCCGGGTCGTCGGTCGTGTCGGCCACGTCGTGCCACGCGGAGACCACGCCCTTCGTGTGCAGGATGCGCCAACGTCCGCGCTCGGGGATCGTGGGCTCGCCGGGCGACGGATCGCCCCACGTGCTCGTGTCGCTCGCGTCGCCGGGAGCCGGCGGCGTGGCCGGCGCGCGGGTGCGCTCGTCGCCCCCGCGGACCCAGCTCTCGCTCAGGTCGTCGCGCTTGGCGAACAGGGAGGTGCCGTCCAGCGCGCCGGCGCAGGCCCGGGCCGCGAACGCCTTCGCGAGCGCGGGGCTCGCGTCCGCCTGCGAGAAGAGGCGCAGGCGGAGATCGCCTTCGGTCGTGCGCAGGAGCACCACGACGTCCGGCTCGGGCTCCACGGCCTTGAGGCCGTACTTCGACTGCCACTCGCGGTTCTTCGCCAGGCGGTCGCGCACGAGGCGCGTGACCGTCGAACGATCGCCGAGGTTGAGGCGGGTGGAGTTGATGGCCGCGTCGGGCCAGCCCGCCTCGAGCGTCTTCAGGTGCGCGTCCGCCTTGTCGTAGAGCGCCATCAGCTTGTCGTTCGCCATCGACGACGGCGCGCCGAGGATCTGCTCGAGCAGCACGTTCGCGATCACGGCGTGCAGGTGGGGCGCGACCGGCGACGACTCCCCCTCCTTCGCGAGCAGGGCCTCGAGCTTCTCGACGTGCTGGTCCCGCGCGATGGCCGTCATCGCGTCCGCCGGGGCGTTGGCCCAGGTGCGGTCGATGGTGTCGTCGCGCAGGCTGGTGACCTCGGCGACGCGCTCCCAGCGCTCGACCTCCTGGCCCTTGCGCACGGCGCTCCAGATGCTCCACGCGCCGAACGCGAGGAGGGCCACCAGGATGCCGATGGCGATGCCGCGCCAGCGGGGCGGCGTGGCGGCGACCTGCGCGCCTTCCACGTCGGGCTTCATGTTCTTGGTCACGTCGGCCATCTCGAGGGCTCCAGGCGGGGACCCGCGGCGGGTCAGGCGCGCGTCGCGGAGGCCTTCTCGGCCCGGGCGCGATCGGTCAGGGTGTTCGGGTGGTCGGGCAACGGCATGTAGCCCTTCAGGTAGTCGAGGCTCATCGCCTCCTTCAGCAGCGAACGGGCGACGACGAGGCGCTGGACCTGGTTGGTGCCCTCGTAGATCTGCGTGATCTTCGCGTCGCGCATGTACTTCTCGACGGGGTAGTCGCGCATGTACCCGTAGCCGCCGAGGAGCTGCACCGCGTTCGTCGTGACCTCCATGGCCACGTCCGTCGCGAAGAGCTTGGCCTGCGCCGCGAGGCGCGTGACCGCCGCGCCGGCGCCTGCGTCGATCGCGCGCGCGGCCGCGTGCACCAGCTGCCGGGCGGCCTCGACCTTGGTCGCCATGTCGGCCAGCATCTGCTGCACCATCTGGAAGCTCGAGAGCGGCGCGCCGAACTGCTGGCGGCCGTTCGTGTACACGAGCGCGTACTCGAGCGCGCCCTGCGCGAGGCCCACGGCCTGCGCGGCCACGCCGGGGCGCGCGCAGTCGAGCGTCTGCATCGCGTGCTTGAAGCCGTAGCCCCGCTCGCCGCTCAGGAGGCGCTCCTGCGGGATGCGGCAGCCGTCGAAATGCAGCTCGACGACGGGCACCGCGCGGATGCCCATCTTGTCCTCGGCGCGCCCGATCGTGAACCCGGGGTCGCCCTTCTCGACGATGACGCCCGAGATGCGGCGGCTGCGCGACTCGGGGTCGGACACCGCGAACACCGTGTAGATGTCGGCGGCACCGCCGTTCGTGGTCCACTTCTTGTCGCCCTGGAGGACGATCCGGTCGCCCTCGAAGGTGGCCCGCGCCTGCATGCCGCCCGCGTCGCTGCCGGCGTTGCGCTCCGACAGGCCGAAGGCGATGAGCTTGCGCCCCGACGCGATCTCGGGGAGGTACTTCTGCTTCTGCGCCTCGGTGCCCGCGAGGATGATCGGGAACGAGCCGAGCGCGTTCACGGCGTACATGACGCCCATGCCGCCGCAGGCCCGGCTGATCTCTTCGACCACCAGGCACAGGTCGAGCACGCCGCCGCCGGCGCCGCCGTAGGCCTTCGGGATCCACACGCCCATCAGCCCGGCCTCGGCGAGCTTCGCCTTGACCTCCCACGGGTACTCCTGGAGGCGGTCGTACTTGGCCGCGACGGGGCGGACGAACCGCTCCGCGACGTCACGGGCCTTCTCCTTCCAGGCGAGGTTCGACGGGGTCAGCAAGGGGTCCAAGAGCACCTCCCGAGGCAGCGCCGCCACGGGCGGCGGGACGGAAACCGAGCCCGGGAGTATAGGTCCGACGGTCGCGGGCCAATAGGCGGCGGCGGGGCGGAAGCGCCGGGAATGGGGGGGCGGCGGGGGCGGGACGGCGACCGCTGCCCTAACGGAAGGCGACGATCGGAACGCGCGCCGTGGGACGACGGAGCGCAGGGGCGATCCAGGAAGTGCGGACCCGCAGGGACCACGTGCCACGCGGGGTTCCGGGGGGCGTGGCCCCCCGAAACCGAGCGAAGGCGACGGCGTCCGGAGCTCCCTGCGCCCCGATCCGGCGCCCGTGGAACGGCGTCAGGCTGCGGCGCTCACCGAGGGGAGGTCCCTGCGCTTGGAGAAGCCCTCCTCGAGGCGGTGCCAGTGCGTGATCGCCTTCTCGCCACGGGTCCAGCAGAGGTAGACGATCTCGCCGTCCACGTCGCCGTAGAAGTCGATGAAGCCCTGCTCGTAGTCCTTCACGGTGCCGCCGAGCGCCTCGACCTCTTGGATCAGGCGCTGGAAGCGGTCGAGCACCTCGCCGACCTCCGCGTCGGCCCGACGAAGATCCGCCTCGTGGGCGCCGTCGCCCGTGGCCCTCGCCTTGGCGTCTTCGTACGTCTGGAGCGAGCGGTTGACCTCCGCGTACGTGGCCACGATGTCGTCCGCGATGTGCGCGACCAGCGGCAGCATCCGGGTGGCTTCCGCGACGGTGAAGATCTTGCCCTTCATGATGGAACTCCAGACGGGGAACGCCCGACCTAGAAGCAAGGACCGTGCCACTCGGCAGGCCCGAGCTCCGCGGCCCGGGAGGCGCAAGCGCCTCGACTCTCTAGACGTTCCAGACCGCTCCGCGGATGACGGAATCCGCCCGGAGGTGCATCGATTTTGCCCACACCCGGCCGCGACGGCTCCCGAGGCCTCCCCCGGCGCGCTTTGCCACGTACGGCCGCACCCAGCCGGCAGTAAAGCGCGTGTTCACGTTGCGGGGGGGGAAACGCCGAACGGCGGGGGTGCCGCCTGCGCCGTGCCCACGCCGAGCGGGATCGCACGGGGGAGTCTCCCCGGGCGCGTCCCCCCCCCGCTCCCCCGGCGCCCCCGTCCTCTCCCCGACCCCGCCGTCCCCCGCCGCAGACCGGCACGGTCGGCGCCGCAGTCCCGACGCCCTTTGACGCGACGGGGGGGGGGCCCTATCGTTCGGGGTTCCGCCCGATTCCGGCGCGCAGCCGGCGAGAGAGAGCTTGTGAACGACCAGATCCGCAAGATCCAGGAGTACATCTACGCCAAGTACGTCGATCCCGGTCAGCACGGGACCCTCGACGAGGAGGCGGCGCTCCGGGTCCTGGAAGATCACTACCGCCGTCCCGAGCACCTGGCCGACTCGGAGTGCTGCTACCTGGGGATCCTCTACTTCGAGCTGGCCTGGGCCGTCTCGGAGGAGGCGAAGCAGATCGACTACTTCCGCCGCGCCAAGCACTGGCTCGCCAAGAGCAAGACGCTGACGCACGAGGCGTGGGACGCGGTGGACGACCGCCTGGCCGACATCCTCGGCTGGTTCGAGGACCGCCACCTCCCCGTGGACGCCCCCGGGGTGGACATGGAGACCGTGGCTGCGCCGGCCGCGGTCAACGTCTCGAAGGAGATCGAGGACCACGGCGCCATGGTGCTGGTCACCGCCGGCCCGTTCCTCTTCGGGCCCGCGCGCGAGACGAAGACCCTGCCGGCCTTCTACATCGACAAGTACCCGGTCACGAACCGGCAGTACGGCGCGTTCTGCCGCGCCACGCAGTACCGCTGGCCGAAGTACTGGGAGAACCCGCGCTTCAACGGTCCCGACCTGCCCGTCGTGGGCGTGAGCGTGGCCGACGCCGTGAAGTACTGCAAGTGGGTCGGCAAGGACCTGCCGTCCGAAGAGCAGTGGGAGAAGGCCGCGCGCGGCAGCGACGGCCGCCTGCTCCCGTGGGGCGGCGAAGCCGTCACCCCCGAGCACGCGTGCTTCGGCCGCGACCTCGAGACGGGCGGCCCGGCCCCCGTCACCGCCTTCCCGAAGAGCGCGAGCCCCTACGGCGCCATGGACATGGCGGGCAACACGTGGGAGTGGACCTCCACCGTCGTGGAGGACGGCGAGCCCTTCCAGGTGGTCAAGGGCGGCTGCTTCAGCGACCCGGCCGAGCTCCTGCGCTCCGACGGCCGCCTCGAGGCGGGCCCGAAGGACAAGTTCGAGAACATCGGCTTCCGCTGCATGAAGCTCGTGTAGCGGGGTTTCCCGCGCGTCCGCCGCGCCCGGAGCCTCGCGCCTTCCATCGACGAACGTCGATATCGTCGGACCGGCGGCGCCGGGCGGGCGACCCGTCCCGGGAGGGTGGGGGCGGCGGGGGAGGGCCCCCGCGCGGCGGCGCTACCCGAGCACGTACACCGCGGCCACCGCGAGCTGGTTCGCGAGCATGAGCAGGTACATGCCGCGCCACGCCGGGTGGTTGCGCTCGGTCGCGAGGCTGCTCGGATCGGCGAGCAGGGCCTTCGCGGTGAGCCCGCCGAGCGCGGCGAGCGCGAGGCCCACGCCGAGCCAGGCGCCGAACGGCCGGGCGATGGCGTGGAGCGCCGACAGCACGGGATAGAGCAGGAAGGGCAGCGCGAGGAAGGGCGCCACGATCCGCGCCGCGCGCGCGGGCCCGAGGACGATGGGAAGGGTCCTGCAGCCGTGGGCCCGGTCGCCCTCCACGTCGGCGAAGTCCTTGGTGCTCGCGGCGCCGAGGACGAAGAGCCCGGGGACGAGCCCCAGCGCGAACGGCTCGAACGTGGACGGCGCGGCCGTGACGGCCCATCCGGCCACGGGGACGAGCAGCCCGCGCGGGAGCGCGATCGTGACGTTGGCGCCGAACGTGCGCTGCTTCGTGCGCAGGGGGGGCGCGCTGTAGATCCAGGTGGCGAGCACGCCCGCGGCCACGCACCCCAGGAACCACGGCTGGCCCGACACCGCGGCGTGCAGCGCGCCCACGGCCAGGGCCGCCACGGCGCATCCGTGGCCGAGGAGGAGCGCCCCGCGCACCGTCGCCTGCCCCGACGGGATCGGCCGCGTCGGCGTGTTCACGCGGTCGATGTCGGCGTCGTACGCCTGGTTCCACGCGTTGCTGGCCGCGTTCGCGAGCAGGGCGGCCGCCACCGCGAGGCCGACCCCGAGGAAGGGCCAGGGCAGCCCGAGACGTGCCGCGGCGGTGGTGGCGCCGGTCAGCACGCCGAGCACGGGCGCGAGCATGGTGAAGGGGCGAACGAGCCCGACGACGGCCTTGGCGTCCATCGCCGGAGTGTACGTGCCGCGCGTAGCGAAGTCGCGCCGCGCCGGCGGCGTCGGGCCTACTTCGGGTGTTCGGTCGCGGCGGTCGCGCCCTGTTCGAGGCGCAGGCGGATGAAGTTGAGCGCGAGGCGCTGCACGCCCGCCGTGCCGGTCACGTTGCCCTCCTGCTGGTAGATGTGCCCCATGGCGTGGAGCACGCGGCCGCGCTCGTACGGGAACGTCGCCACGACGACCGGGCTGCGCAGGTGGGGCGCGCCCGCCAGGTCGGGGGCTTCCACGAGCGCCTTCACGCGGGAGCGGTTCGCCACGATGACGTCCTGCGACGCCGGCTCGAGCCACCACTTGGGGCTCGTCCCCTTCTCGAACACGCCCTCGAGCAGCGGGTCGTCCTCGGCGTCGGCCACGGGCCGGATCTCGACCACCATGCTCGGCAGCGGCCGCAGGGCGCCGCCCGTCGAGAGGTAGCCCGGGAACGCCTTGACGAGCAGGGAGCCCACCTCCCAGTCGGTCGTGAAGAGCCAGCCGCCGTCCCGCACGAACCGCTGGAGCGCGTTCACGAGCGGAGGGCGGTAGCTCGGCGGGATCGACATGGCCCCGCAGTTCCAGAACACCATCTTGTACGGCGAGAGCTCCGGCTCGCCCGCGAGCTCGTACGGGCCCTTGAGCGTGTACGGGAGCCGCAGCTCCTCGAGCACGGTCTCCATGTGGTCGTACTGGCCCGACACGACGAGCAGGTCCGAGGCGCGCAGGCCGCGCATCGCCCGGCCGAGGGCCCCTCCGCCCCGGAGCTCGCCGCGCAGCCGCGCGACGGCGCGCCGCGTGCGCTCGAGCGCGTTGCCCTGGTCGTGGTCCACGAAGTCGTCGGCGGCCACGGCGACCGAGGAGGGGGGCGCGGGGGGCGGAGGGGCGGGCGGCGCGTCGGTGGGGGGCTTGCGGCTGCGCAGCGTCCGCTGCGTCACGCTGATCACCGGCTCGGGCAACGGCGCGTCGGGCGCCGGGTCGGGGAGGGAGTCGGACTCCGGCGGCGCCGCCGTCTCGAGGACGTCCGCCCCCGGCGAGGGCAGCTCCGCAGGCCGCCTCTCCTCGAGCACGGGCGGTCCCGGGTCGAACTCGGGGGCCTGGACCTCCTCGGGCTCGAGCTCGCTCGGCGCGCGATCCTCGGGCCCGCCGGACTCGAGGGGATCGACGAGGTCCGTCGTGGCGCCCACGATGCCGTAGGACGTCGCGCGCGCCTCGCGCTCGGGGGGCGCCTCGGGCCCGAACATCGTCAGCAGCACGAGCGCGATCCCGTGCACCGCGGCCGACAGGACGAACCAGGGTGACCGGCGCAGCGCGCCCACGAGCTCGTCGCCGAAGCTGCCCGTCCGCCAGCGCTGCGACGCGCGGGCCGCGATGCCCGGCGGG
>CAZJJQ010000025.1:0-16782 GCA_964546345.1 uncultured Planctomycetales bacterium | reverse complement strand
GGGGGGCGCCGCCCCCCGCCCCGCCCGCCGGGGCCGCCCCCATGGCCGCGCCGGCGGCGGCGGGGGGGGGCGCCGGGGGGGGGGCCCCTGGGGCGGCGTCCGGGGGAGCCGGCGGAGGCGCCGACGGTGGCCCCGGCGGTGGCCCCGGCGGCGGCGCGGGCGGGGCAACGTCGGGCCCGCCCTCCGTCCCCGGTTCCGCGCTACCGAAGGCTCCGTCGAGCGCGGAGGACACCGCGAGAGGAGGCAGCGTCAACGAACGCAACGTCTCCGCCTCCGCCTCCGCCGCCCGGGCCTGCGCCTCGGCGTGGGCCCGCCGTGCAGCCTCGATCCGGTCGAACGACGCGGCTTCGCGGTGGCGCTCCTCCACCACGCCCAACGCGTCCGAGATGACGATGGCGTTGAGCAGGCCCGCGACGCCGGTGTAGAGCAGCCCGACGTCGTAGTTCGGCAGCCGGGTGAGAGGGACCACGTGCTGCGTGAAGTGGAGGGCCGCCGCCGTCGGGCCGCCGCACAGCCCCTGGGCCAGGAGCCACAGACCCTCGCGTTCGCGGTGCACGCCCGCGTAGCCGGTCAGGTGGAGCCCCAGGGCGAAGGTGCAGACGACCAGGAGGAGGAACCACGCGGCCTTCCCCGGCCGGCCGACGTAGAGCTGGCCGAAGCCGGGGACGATCCACCCGAGGAGCACCGTGACCGCGGCGGAAGGGCACCTCGGGCGGCGGACGGGCGCGGCTCCGGGGGGCTTCATGGGCGCAGGGGCAGGATAAGCCACGACCGCGGCCTCCACTCCGATATCCTCGGGACCCGTGATCCACGAGACGCCGGTGCGGGTCCGGTACGGCGAAGTTGACCGGATGGGCTTCGTCTACCACGCCAACTACCTGCCGTACTTCGAGCTCGGGCGCACCGAGCTGCTCCGGAGCCAGGGCCACGCCTACCGCCTGCTCGAGGAGTCGGGCACCCTGCTCGTGGTCGTGGACACCGGCCTGCGGTTCCTCCGCCCCGCCGGCTACGACGACGAGCTGGTCGTGCGGACCCGCCTGGCAGAGCTCACGGGGGTGAGGATCCGGTTCGAGTACGAGATTCACCGCCCCGCCACGCGCACCTTCATCGCCAGCGGCCACACCACGCTCGCCGCGACCGACCTCACGGGGCGGCCGATGCGGATCCCGGCCCCGGTCCGGACCCTCCTCGAACGGCTGCTCGACGCCGCCCCGCCGGCGGACGACGGGAAGAGGGCGGTGCCGGGCGTGGTCCAAGGTGGCACCCCGTGAGCTCCTCCTCCCCCCCGCGCCGTCCGTCCTCCCGCGCCGCCGCCGCCGTCCTCCTCCTGGCGGCCTGCGGCGGCTGCAAGGCGGGGCCCATGGCGAGCCGCGGGGGCGCCGCCGGCGGGGAGCCCCAGACGTCCGGCTCGACGACGAAGCCCACGATGAACGGGCCCGAGGGCGGGCTCGACGGCTCGGTCCTGCCGCAGACCCCGCGCGGCGCGGTGGAGGAGAAGTTCTTCCGCGTCGATACCCTGATCGCGCAGTGGGACGCGGCGCAGCACGACGGGCACACCGGCGAGGCCGACGGCCTCGCCGGGCGCATCGCCGCCGCCGTGGACGGCGACTTCGCCACGTTCGCCTCCGCGGCGAGGGGCGAGCTCGGGGTGAAGGCGCAGGCGATCGCGGTGCAGGCGCTGGGGTTCTCGAAGCGGGCCGAGGCCACCGACCTCCTCGTGAGCGCGCTGAAGGAGCGCGACGCGGCGCTGGTGGGGAACGCGCTGATCGGGCTGAAGCTCCGCGCCGATCCGAACACGCCGCTCCCCCCGCTCATCGACCTCCTCCGCGCGAACTTCACGGAGGCCCGCCGCTACGCCCCGCTCGCGCTCGCCAACGTCGTGCTCGCGCGCGAGAAGGTCGGGCGTCCGGTCGAGAGCCGCACCGCCGAGGAGGCCATGACGGGGCTCGTGGGGCTGATCCGCGATCGCGACCCCTACGTCCGCCTCCACGCGGCCAAGGCCATGGGGGCCCTGCGTCGCTCCGAGGCGATCGACTTCCTCGTCCTGCTTCTCCGGGACGAGCATCCGACGATCCGCATCGCCGCCGCCGCCGCGCTGGAGCGCGTCGGGGACCCCCGTGCGTTCCCCCCGATCGTCGCGCTCCTCGACGAGATGCCCGCCGAGCAGAAGCCCATCGTGCGCGAGATCCTCGTCTCGTTCGCGGAGCGGCTGCAGGGGCGTCCGTTGACCGAACCCGAGGTGAAGGGCCTCGACGTGAGCCCGCGCGCCTGGGACCGGTGGTTCGCGAGCCGGGACGCCAAGGGCCGTCTCTCCACGGCTCCCCCGCCGACGACGGGGACGCCCAACGGCTTCCCTCCCCCGCCGCCCCCTCCCTCCCCGCCGCCGCCTCCCCGCACGTTCGGCGAGCCGTCGCTCGCGCCGCCCCCGCGCTGAGGGAGTGTGAAGACCTCCGCATCGGGGGAGTACGGGCTGCTCGTCGAGTCCCGTGCCGCGCGGCGGCTCGCCAAGGTGTCAGTCAGGGGACACGATTGGCTCGCCGCCGCAGGTCATTCCCTCCCAGGTGGCTACGTGATCGGGCCTTGCGCGGAACTGGACGATCGAGCCCGATCGATCGGGGACGCATCCGCCCTGCGTCGGGGTCAGGTGCATCGCGATCGGCGACTGCTTCACGCGCCGAAGCGCCGCACCCCGCCGCAGGTGCGCTACCGCTTCACGTAGCGCCCGCCGGTGGCCTCGGCGATCCCGCGGAGCAGGTCCGCGTCGTGGTCGCCGACGCCGACGCAGTGCACCACGAGGGGGACGGCGCGGTGCCAGGCGCGCACGGCCGCGAGGAGCGCGTCGGCGTCGGTGAGCGCCCCCGCCGACGGACGGCCGTCGGTGAGGAGGAAGAGCGTGTCGATGGGGGGATCCGCCCTCGCGGGCCCGGTCGCGCCCGCGAGGGCGAAGGCCTCGGCGAGGGCGTCGTGGAGGTTCGTGACGTCGTCGGGCTCGGCCGCCTCGAGGAACTTGCGCGCCTGGGCGCGCGTGCCGGCGTCGAGGCGCACGACGCCGCCCGCGAGGCGCTCGACGCCGCGGCGGAACAGCAGCACGGTGAACCGGGAGCCGTCGTCGAGGGAGCCGAGGGCCCCCAGCGCCTCGCGACGGGCGACGGCGAGCTTCGACTCCGCTCCGGCGCGGCCCCGCGCGGAAGGGTCCACCTGCGCCATGCTGCCCGAGGCGTCGAGGGCGAAGCCGACGCGCCGGGAGAACGTCGTGATCCCGTAGAACGTGGCGCCCCGGTCGGGGGCGAAGATCACGGAGAGGGGCAACGGCCGCCGCGGCATCTCGAAGGTCGCCTGGGCGTCGGCCCACCACGAGGCCCACGGCTGTGCGTAGGGGCCGTGCGGCTCGCCGGTCAACGAGCGCAGGGCGCCGTGCACGTCGCTGCGCAGCGCGCCGAGGTCGTCCTGCGCGAGCAGCGCGATGAGGGGCGGGATCGCCGCGCGCTCGTGCAGCACCCGCAGCGCCTCCACGGCGGCCTTGCGGAGCGGCCAGGACGGCTCGGCGAGCAGGGCGACCGCGTCCTCGAGCGTGCCCGGGTCGCGCCGGTCGGCCCGCAGGGCGAGGGACGCGCAGCGCACGCGGGGATCCTCGAGGGGGTCGATCGAACGCTCGCGCAGCCACGCGGCCGCCTCGGGGACCTCCAGGCGCTCGACGGCGTCGAGCGCGCGCAGCCGATCGGCGAGCTCGCACCCCGGGCCGCCCAGCCAGGCGCGCTCCAGGCGGTCGAGGGCGCGCGGGACGGCCTCGACGGGCAGGCGGGAGAGCACGGCGGCGAGGGCGTCGCGCACTCGGTCGAGGCCGAGGTCCACCCGTGCGAGGCCGACGGTCGCGTCACGGATGGACGCCTCGAGGTCGGCGATCTTCGCGCGCGCCCGCGCGACGGCGTCGTGGTGCCGCTCGCTCTGCGATGCCGTGGGCATGGGGAGGCGCTCGTAGGCCTTCACCTCCTTGCGCAGGCGCGACGCCACCGCCTCGCCCTCGGCCTGCTCGCGCTCGCGGCGGTCGGTCAGGGCGGCGCGTTCGGCGCGCCAGACCGCGCCCGCCCCGAGCAGGACGTCCACCGCACGGGGATCGCCCACGTCGCGCATCGCGGCCACCGAGGCGAGGCGCTCGGCCTCGTCGGGCGCCCGCATCGCCGACCGCACCCGCGCGGCCGCCACGTCGTAGCCGTCGGCGGCCCGCGCGGGGGCGGGCCCGGCGCCCCCGAGGACGAGCGCGAGCAGGAGCCCCCGTAGGACGCGCTCGAGGGGAAGGCGCATCCGGCGGGTCAGCGCTTGACGAACACGCCGCCGTTCTCCGCCGCCAGCCGGCCGAGGAAGTCGGCGTCCGCCGCGTCCCCGACCCCGACGCAGTGGATCACGACCTTGGCGGTGCGGTTCCACTCGCGGACCGCGGCGAGGATCTCGTCGGGCTTCTGCAGCTTGCCGGCGGTCGGCGTCCCGTCGGTCATGAAGAAGAAGGTGTCGTAGGCCGCCAGGTAGGACTTGCCGTCCGCGGCGGTGTTGGCCGCCTTGAACGCCGTCTCGAGCGCGTCGTGGATGTTGGTGCCGCCCGCGGCCTCGGTGTCGAGGGCGAACCGCTTCGCCTTGTCCGCCGCCGACCGGTCGCCCTCCACGGGCGAGAGCTGCCACCGCACCACGCGGTGCGAGAACAGGATCACGTTGAACCGCTTCGACTCGTCGAGGAGGTCGATGGCCGCCGCCAGCTCCTTGCGGGCGAGGTCGATGCGCTTGAGGTCGGCGCGGGCGCCCGCGGCGTCGGGGTGGGCGGGCTCGAGCATGCTGCCCGAGACGTCGAGGATGAAGAGGATCTTGTCCGAGGGCGTGGTGACCCCGTAGAAGGTCACGCCCTTCTCGGGAGTCGCGACCGCCGGCGGGGCCGTCGGCTTGGGCGGCATCTGGAAGCGCGCCTTCTCACCCTCCCACCAGTCGTGCCACGGCTGCCGGTAGGGGCCGTGCCCCTGGCCCGTCAGCGAACGGAGCGCCCGCTGCGCGTCGGCCCGCGTCCGCCCCGCGTCCTTGCGGCCCAGGAGCTCGATCAGCGGCTCGATGGCCTCCCGCCGGTGCATGCGGGCGAGCCCGTCCACCGCCGCGGCCACGAGGTTCCACGCCCCCGAGCCGAGGCAGGCGATGGCGTCCTGCAGGGCCGTGGGCTCCTCCCTGGCGATGGACCCCTCGAGCGCCGCCACGCGCACGCGCGGGTCGGCCGCCTCGTCCACCACGAGGTCGTGGAGGCGGGCGGAGAACGGATGCTGCTTCACCGCCGACGCGACGTCCACCCAGCGCACGCGGTCGTCGGGGGGGCTCTTCGGGCCGGCCCAGGCGGCGGTCACGCGCTCGAACGCGGGCGTCGCGAGCGTCGCGGGCAGCGCGTCGAGCACCGCCGCGATGCCGCGCACCCCGGCGTCGAGGACGCCGCGTCCCTCGGTCTGGTCCACCGCGAGCTCGCGCAGGCGTGCGTTCGCCTCGTCCCGCTTCGCCTCGAGCTTCGCCATCCGCTTGTTGTACGCCTCGATCTGCTCGCCCGTCCGCGGCGAGGTGGCGTTGAGCTTCGTGATCTCGTTGAGCGCGGCCTCGAGCGCCGCCTCCGTCTCCGTCTGGGCCTTGGCCGCCGCCGCGCGGCGCACGAGCTCGCGCGCGACCCCCGACATCAGCAGGTCCACCACCGCCGGCTCCTTCGCGCCCGCGGCCCGCTGCATGGCCCGCAGACGCGCCTCGGGCTTGTCGTTGTCCATCTCGCGCCGGAAGGTGGCGGCGAGGGACTCGAAGGCCGGCGAGGGAGAGGGCGGCCCCGCCCGCGTCGGGAGCGGCGCGAGGGCCGTCGAGAGCCACGCGAGGGCCGGAGCCAGGAGGCGCGCGAGCCGGGGGCGAGGGCGCAGGGAGGTGCGGCGGAGGAGGGGGGCGGCGGGGGACGGCCTCGGCATGGTCGGGATCATAGCCTTCCCGCTCCGGTGCGGGGCGGGCCCCGGCCCCCGCCGCCCCCCGAGATTCCGCCCCCGCGGCCGTCAGCCTCCCATGCCCGGCTCGCCCATGCCCGGCTCGCCCATGCCGGGCCCCGGGTCGCCGGCGGCGCCCTTCTTCTTGCCCTTCCCCTCGTCCTCGCCCGGGAGCATGAGCGGGCTGAACCGGTAGTAGGTCTCGAGGGTCAGGATCGCCATGGCGGTCGAGAAGAGCCGGCCGCCGTTGAGCACCGCGGTGTCGGGATCCCAGCTGCCGGCGAGCGCCGGCGGCTCCGACCGCTGGTTCTCAGGGAGCATCGTCTTGATCTTCTCGTTCCACGCCCGCCAGTAGCGGCCGCCCATCTGGTGCATCGAGAGGGTGCCGTAGTACCAGAAGTAGAAGTACCAGGCGAGCGTCTGGCCCTTCTCGAGGCCCTTCCGCCACTGCGGCAGGTACTCCATCAGGTAGTTGGCGCTGCCGATGAGGAACGGATGGCTGCGCTGCCAGCCCATGAAGGAGCGGCAGATCATCCCGACGGCGGTCATGGAGGTCATCTGGAGCGCGCTCTCGGCCTTGCGCTTGAGCTCGAAGTAGCCCGTGAACGCCTTGAAGAGCCGCTTCGCGCCGACCTCCTTGTCGTAGTCGGTCGCCATGTCCTCGGGCAGCTCCTCCTGCCCCGTGATGTCGTACTGGCAGCGCTCGAGCCACGAGTCGATGCCGTCGAAGGCCTTGTCGGCCACGGTCAGGCCCAGCATGCTCGCGGTCTTCATGGTCATGAGGACCCACGAGGTGCACGAGGAGTCGGTCTCGGTGTAGCGCGGGCCGTACCGCCATCCGGCGCCCGGTGTCTGCACGCGGACGAGGTAGTCGATGCCCCGCTGCGCGGGCCCTCGGAGCGCGTCGTCGTCGGAGAGGCCGTACGCCTCGTTGATGCCCCAGACGCCCATCCCGATCAGGTAGGCGAAGATCCACGACTTGTCGCCGCCGCCCGTCACGGGGAAGCCGCCGTCGTAGAACTGCGTCGCGGCGAGGAACTCCGACGCGCGGCGGATGGTCTCGTGGTACTTGCCCGAGACGCCGCTGTAGCCCGCGCCGAGGAAGGCGAGCAGCGAGAGGCCCGTGTAGGCGGGGAGGCAGTTGACCACGCCGCCGAAGCCCTTGTCGTTGCCGTCCCAGGCGCCTTCGGGGTGCTGCTGCAGCTCGAGCCAGCGCAGCCCGGTCTCGACGGCCCGCTCGGTGGTGTCCGTGAGGCCGTAGAGGCGCTTCGACACGGCCTCACGGCGGTTCTTCGAGCGGTCGTAGTGTCCGAGGTGAGGGCGGAAGGGCTCCTTGTCCTTCACCGTCGCGTACCAGGTGGCCCACCGCGCGGGCTTCCGGCCGAACCTGCGGCCGGTCAGCCTCTCGAGGGCGCGCTCCACCTCCCGGAGGAACTCCTCCGAGGCGTCGCCCAGGGTCAAGAGCTTCACCAGCCCGTCGTAGGCCGCGGCGTGGCGCACGTAGCCCAGCGCGCGGATCATGGCGAGCGTCGTGTCGCGCCCCTTGTGGTCCTTGTCGATGCCGGCGAGGAGCTCGGTGGCGGCCTGCTCGGGCCCCGCCTTGGAGAGGGCCCGCGCCGCGAACATCCGGCGCACGCGGTCCTTGTCGAAGGTCGCCGTCTTGATCAGCTCCTTCACCGCGGCGTCGGCCCGGAACTCGCCGCAGAGCTCCATGGCCGTCAGCGCCACGTCGCGCTCGCCGGCGTCCACGAGGGACGGCATCTTCGCGACGACGGCGGGCCGGGCCGACTCCCCGATGCGCAGGAGGGTGCGCGAGGCCGCGTCGCGGACCTCCCACGCGACGTCTCCCTCGACCAGCTCGATCATGCGGGCGATCACCTTGTCCGGGCCGGGCGGCGGCGGAGGGGGGGGCTCGCCCTCCTTCGGCGTCACCACGGGGCCGGCCCACTCGCCCCGCTGGGCCAGGGTCCCGAGGGCGATGCAGGCCGCGTCGCGCACGTCCACGTTGGTGCTGCGGGTCAGGGCGAGGAGGGCGTCCACGTCCGCCGCGTCGGAGAGGTCGGTGATGCCCTTCAGGCAGCCGTTGATCGTCTCGCGCTTGCCTCCGGACTCGATCACGTGGACGAACGAGCCGAGCTGGCCGCCCCGGCGGCCCATCCGGCCGAGGGCCCAGACGGCGTAGAGCCCGGCGTACTCGTGCTGCGACTGGCGCACGATCTCGCCGAGCGGATCGACGAAGGAGGGGTCCTTGAGCCGGGACGCGGCGGAGCACGCCGCCATCTGGACGGTCGGGGAGGCGGACCGGAGGCCCGCCGCCACGGCCTGCACGCAGCGACTGAAGGGTGTGGCGGACGTGATCTTCAGGCGGCCGCACATGTACAGGCCCTCGGCCTGCACCTCGGGCTGACGGCGGCCCGACGCCAGGTACGAGAGCGGCTCGTCCACGGAAGGGTCGCCCCACGCGCCGAGGACGCGCGCCAGGTTCTGCTGGCCACGGGGGTCCTTGCCCTTGATCGCCTTGGCGAGCGCCTTGACGAGGTCGGACTGACCGGCGGCATCGGGCCCGAGGGTGGCGAGCGCCTCGCCGCACGCGACGGAGATGAACGGGTGCAGGGTCTGCCAGCCGGCCTCGAGCAGGGAGCCCGCGTTCTGCGGATCCTTCGACGCCATGGCCGCCTCGACCGCGGCGTAGACCTCGGTCGGGTCGGTGGAGACGAGGCGTCCGGTCAGGGGCCCGTCCGCGTGGGCCGACCGGAGGACGGTCGCGACGACGGCGACGAGGAGGACGCGACGGAACGGGATGGATCGCACGGGGGCCCTCGGGGAGCGGCGCAGGGGACCCGGGGATTCTACGGACGCCCTGCGGCGGCGGACACGGCGCGTCGGGCGGACCCGTCCCGCGGGGCCCTACAGGAGCCCCACCGGATCCACGTCGAGCTGCTCCTCCACGTGGCCGACGGGGCCCGGCTTCGCCTTGAGGACCGAGAGGGCCCGCTGGAGGCCGGTGGGGGTCTCGGCCTTCACGAGCAGGTGGCGCCGGTGGAGCCCCTGCATGCGGGCCACCTGGGGGGAGGCGGGCCCCAGCCACTCGACGCCCGGGAGCCGGGCCTGGGCGAGGCGCGCCGCCAGCTCCTTCCCGCGCTCGAGGAGGCCCTCGGTGGTGGGGCCCCGCAGGATCACCCGGAGGAGGCGCTTGAACGGGGGGTACCCGAACGCCTTGCGCTCGGCCAGCTCGAGCGCGGCGAAGGCGCCGAAGTCGTGCCGCGTCGCGAGGTCGATCGCGGGTGCGTCGGGCTTGGCCGTCTGGACGATGACCTCGCCGCCGGCGTCGCCCCGTCCGGTGCGGCCCGCCACCTGCGCGATCAGGGCGAACGTGCGCTCGGACGCGCGGAAGTCGGGCATCTGCAGGCTCGTGTCCGCGGAGACCACGCCCACCAGCGTGACGTTCGGGAAGTGCAGGCCCTTGGCGATCATCTGGGTGCCGAGGAGGATCGACACCTCGCCGCGCCCGAACCGGTCGAGCACCTCCTCGTAGGACCCCCGATCGGTCATCGTGTCCGAGTCCATCCGCGCGAGGGTCGCGTCCGGGAACGTCGTCTTGAGCTCCTGCTCGACGGTCTGGGTGCCGGCCCCGTGGTGCTTGAGGCTCGGGAACGCGCACTCCGGGCACGCGAGGGGAGGGCGCTCCTCGTGGCCGCAGAGGTGGCACACCGCGAGCGCGTCGTGCTTGTGGTAGGTGAGCGACACGTCGCAGTGGGGGCAGCGGAGCACGAAGCCGCAGCGCGGGCAGGAGACGCTCGTCGAGAACCCGCGACGGTTGAGGAAGAGGATCGCCTGGCCCTTCGCCGCCAGCGTGGCGCGGAGGCGGTCCACCAGCGTGCGCCCGAGGTGCGTGCCCTGGCCCCGTCGCTCGCCGTCGCTCGAGAGGTTCACCACGCGCACGGGGGGCAGCGCACGGCTCTCCACGCGCTCGGGCAGCTCGAGCAGGGTGAGCCGTCCCTCGTGCGCGTTGTGGTACGACTCGAGGGACGGCGTCGCGCTGCCGAGCACGACCACGGCCTGCGCGTCGCGCGCGCGCACGCGGGCGACGTCGCGGGCGGGGTAGCGGGGCGAGCTCTGCTGCTTGAACGAGGTCTCGTGCTCCTCGTCGAGGATCACGAGCCCCAGCCGCGGCACGGGGGCGAACACGGCGCTCCGCGGCCCGATCACGACGTCGGCCTCGCCGGCGCGGATCGAGCGCCACGCGGTCGCGCGGTCGGCCTCGGTCATGGCCGAGTGGAGCACGGCCGTGCGCGGGAAGCGGGCGCGGAAGCGGCGCACGGTCTGGGGCGTGAGCGCGATCTCGGGCACGAGGACCAGGGTCTGCCGCCCGGTCTCGCGGCAGGTCTCGATCGCCCGCAGGTAGACCTCGGTCTTGCCCGAGCCCGTCACGCCGAGGAGGAGGAAGCCCTCGTAGGCGTCCCTGCGGAGCGCCGCCGAAAGGGCCGCGATCGCGTGGGCCTGCGCCGGGTTCGGCGTGGGCGGGGGGCCCGCCTCGGAGGGCAGCGGGTCACGGGCGGCCTCGACGAGGGGATCGGAGGTCGCGAGCTCGCTCTCGACGGTGATCCAGCCCTCCCTGGCCAGGGTCTCGATCGGGCTCGCAGACACCTTCGCCGCGCGCACGAGCTCGGGGACGAGCTGGCCCCCCGGCGCCCTGGCGAGGCGCCGCAGGACCCGGGCCTGGGCGTTCTTCGCCGTGGGGAGGGCGTCGGCGTGGGCCTCCGCGAGCGGCACCGGCCTCGCGAGCCGGGCACGGCGTCGCATGGGGACGCGCTCCCGGGTGCGCACGCCGCGCGGGAGCATCGCCGCGAGCGCCTCGCCGAGGGAGGCCCCGTACCAGCGGGCGATGAACCGCCCGAGCGCGACCAGGTCGGCGGGGAGCAGCGGCTCCGGGTCGGGGAAGGCCTCGACCTCGAGCACCTTCGCGAGGCCGGACGTCTCGGCCACCTCGGTGACGATCCCCACCTTCTTCGTCCCCCGGAACCGGACGATCACCCGGGCGCCGAGCTTCGCCCGCTCCCGCATCTCCTCGGGGACGCGGTACGTGAAGGCCTGCTCCATGGGCAGGTCGAGGGCGACGCCCACGAAGAGGTCCTGGGGCTGCGGCACGGCGCGGAGTCTACGGGTGCCGGGGCCCACGCACGTCGGTCGCGCCCGTGCCAACCCCGAGCGTCGCCGCCGGCCGCTGCCGCGCGCGTTCCATGACGAGGCGCGTCGTGCGCACGGTGTCCGTCGCGGGCCCCCCCCACACCTCCTGCCGGGAACCGGTGTCGCGCACGTAGGATCGTAGGACCGGGCGTAGACTACTCGCCCGGTCCTTGCACCCATGCCGCCCATCACGCCCTACACCGACGCGGACCTGGAGGCGCTCCTCTCCGATCTGGAGTCCGACAGGATCGAGCGGAAGGAGTCCTTCTCTGGCGACGTGCCGACCAAGGCACGCGAGGCGGTCTGCGCCTTCGCGAACGACCTCCCCGACCACCGCCGGGCCGGGGTGCTGTTCATCGGCGCTCGGGATGACGGGAGCCCGTCCCGGACCCCGATCACGGACGAGATGCTCCTCGCCCTGTCGGACATGAAGGCGGACGGGAATCTGCTCCCGCCGCCTACGCTGTTCGTCCACAAGCGGAGGCTGCTGGGTGCCGACATGGCGGTCGTGATCGTCGAGCCGTCGGACGCCCCCCCCGTACGCTACCGCGGACGGGTCTGGGTTCGGGTGGGACCGCGGCGCGGCATCGCCACGGCGCAGGACGAACGACTCCTGAACGAGAAGCGTCGCCATCGGGACCGTTGGTTCGACGTTCGCCCGATCTCCTCCGCCACCATCGCGGACCTCGACCGTCGGAGGTTCGAGTCGGAGTACCTGCCTTCCGCCGTCGCCCCGGACGTGCTCGCGGCGAACGAGCGCACGTACGAGGAGCGGCTCGCCTCGACGAAGATGATCGTGTCCCTCGACGAGCCCGTCCCCACGCTGGTGGGGCTCCTCGTGCTCGGCACGCGCACGCGCGACTTCGTCCCTGGAGCGTACATCCAGTTCCTGCGGATCTCCGGTACCTCGATCGAAGGGCCCATCATCGACGAGGGCGTGGTGGACGGGGCGATCTCCGACATGCTGCGGCGGATCGACGAGAAGCTCGTCTCCCACAACCGGACGGCGGTCGACCTGACGGCGTCGACGACCGAGGTGCGTCGGCCCACCTACCCCATCGCCGCCCTGCAGCAGCTCGTGCGCAACGCGGTCATGCACCGCACCTACGAGGCGACCAGCGCTCCCGTGCGCGTGACGTGGCTCGATGATCGCATCGAGATCACGAGCCCCGGGGGGCCGTACGGGATCGTGACGCGCGAGACCTTCGGGAGACCGGGCGTCGCCGACTATCGGAATCCGAATCTCGCGGAGGCCCTCCGTGCGCTCGGCTTCGTCCAGCGCTACGGTGCCGGCATCCCGACGGCTCGCCGGGAGCTCGCCGCGAACGGGAACCCGCCCCCGGAGTTCCACGTCGAGCCGACGGTGGTCGGGGTGACGGTGCGGAGGGCCCCGTGAAGCCCATCGTGTTCTTCAACAACAAGGGCGGGGTCGGGAAGACCTCCCTCGTCTACCACCTGGCCTGGATGTACGCGGAGCTCGGGGTCTCGGTCGTCGTGGCCGACCTGGATCCCCAGGCGAATCTGACGAGCATGTGCATCGAGGAGGAGCGGCTCGAATCGCTCTGGCCGGAGACCGGCCCGAGAGGCACCGCGTACGGGGCCCTCCAGCCCCTGCTCGACGGGACCGGCGACGTGCTTCCGCCGCATCTCGAGGAGCTGGGGCCCCGGCTGGCGCTCGTGGTGGGCGACCTGAGACTCTCGGCTTCCGAGGACGAGCTCGGCTCCCAGTGGCCCGGCTGTATGGATCGCAAGCCGCGCTCCTTCCGGGTCCTCTCGGCGTTCTGGCGCGTGCTCGAGAGTGCCGCGACCCGCCGTGCCGCGGACGTCGTCCTGGTCGATGTCGGCCCGAACCTCGGGGCGCTCAACCGCGCCGCGCTGGTGACGGCGGCCCATGTGGTCGTGCCGTTGGCGCCCGACCTGTACTCGCTGCAAGGGCTCCGCAACCTGGGGCCCACGCTGGCGCGTTGGCGGGAGGAGTGGCGCGAGCGCAGGGCGCGGAACCCCGATCCCTCGCTGTCGCTGCCGTCCGGCCGGATGGAGCCGGCCGGCTACATCGTGATGCAGCACGCCGTCCGTCTGGACCGCCCCGTGAAGGCCTATAGCCAGTGGATCGGGAAGATCCCGGGCGAGTATCGCCGATCGGTCCTCGAGGAGGCCGGCGCGCGAGGCGTGCCGATTGAGAAGGACCCGCACTGCCTGGCGACGCTCAAGCACTACCGCAGCCTGATGCCGCTGGCCCAGGAGGCCCACAAGCCGATGTTCTTCCTGAAGCCCGGGGATGGGGCCGTCGGTGGGCATCAACAGGCGGTGCTCGACTGCTTTCGCGACTTCGAAGCGCTCGCGGTGAAGATCGCGTCCCGTTGCGGGGTCACGCTCCCGTAGAGCGGGCGAGGCCCCCCCCTCGTGTCGCTCGGAGCGGAGGCCGCGGGGAACGCCTCCACGAGGATCGGCTCGGGCTCGTCAGGCGGCATCCATCTCTTCGACTCCACCGGCAGGCGCACGGTGGTGGACAGCCGCTGACGGGAGGGTGGGGGCGGCGGGGGCCCCGGCCGCCGCCCCCTCCCTCGGGGGCTACTTGCCCTCTCCGCCGCCCGGAGCGCCCGGAGCGCCGCGTCCGCCGCGCCCGCCCGGACCTGCCGGGCCCAGCAGGCTGCGGCGCGCGGAGCGCTTCACCGTGAAGGGCTTGAGGTCGAGGCCCTCCCCCTTGAACGTGACCGACTGCGGCTCGAGCGCGCCGCCCTTGAGGTCGTCGTAGGTGAGCTTCCAGGTGACGGTCGTGCCGTCCTCGCTCTTCGTCCCGTTGGTCTCGACGATCGTGCCGGGGAGCTTCAGCTTGCGGACGTACTGGAGGCCCGTCAGGTACTTCTCGAGGAGAGGCTGCATCATCCCGCCCATGCCTCCCATGCCGCCCGTGCCGCCGGGGCCACCCGGCGCGCCGGGCGGCACCTCGCCCCCCTCCATGCCGGGGGAGCCGTCCTCCATGCCGCCGGGCGGGGCGT
Organism: uncultured Planctomycetales bacterium; assembly: GCA_964546345.1. Taxonomy (GTDB): domain Bacteria; phylum Planctomycetota; class PLA2; order PLA2; family JAEUHO01; genus JAYTCP01. The sequence goes on along the minus strand of CAZJJQ010000025.1, from coordinate 2,618 downwards.
CGCCCATGCCGGGGGTGCCGCGCCCCGCGCCGCCGCGACCGCCCCGGCCGGGGCCGCGCATCTCGAACTTGAGCGTGTAGGAGCCGTCGTCGTGCTTGACGAGCGAGGAGCCCATCTCGATGCCCGTGGCCGACGCGTAGGCCTCGAGGGTCGTAAAGGTCGCCTCGAACCGGATGTGCGCCTTCCCGTCCTTCGTCTCGGTCGTGGACTTCGTCACCTCCAGGCCGGTGACGTCCTTCCAGCGCTTCCGCAGACGCTCGAGCATGTCGGAGGGCGGCTTCGGCGCGTCGGTGGGGGACGCGCCCTCCTCCGGGGGCGGCGTGCCGGGCGGCGGGGGCATCGGCGGCTCGGGAGGCTGGTCCCCGCCGTTCCTGCCGCCGCCCCCTCCGCGCGCGGGGCCCATGGCCTTCATCGCCTCGGCGAGCTCGGCCGAGGCGCCCAGATCGACGACCATCGATTCCGTGAACGAGCCCGAGCCGTCGGCCTTGACGGTGACGTCGTCGTCGGTCTGGACGCAGCCCGCGAAGGAGAGCGCGGCGGCCCCGAGGAGCGCCGCGAGGGAGACACGAGCACCGGACATGGGAGTCCTCCGCGCGGCGGCGGGCCGCGTCCCGTGGAGGATACCCAGGGTCGGGTCCGGCCGGCACCCCCCGTGGGCGCGGGGGGGCCGCCGCCGTCAGTCGGCGACGCCCATGGCGCGCGCGACCTGGGGCCAGTCGCGCACCAGGATGCGACGGCCCTCCTCGGACACCAGCAGCGACTTCTCCTTGCCCTCGAAGAAGCCGCGGTACCCCGGCTCCACCTGCGCCTCGACGAAGTAGCGCGTGAACGCCTCGAGCACCCAGACGTCGATCCCCTGGTAGTGCTCGAGGAGGGCCGGGAGATCGTCGCGCAGGCCCTCCGGCACCCGGCGCACCACCCCGACGCCATCCTTGTGGAGCGGGTCCACGACGTCGGAGGCGAGCATGGCGAACATGGGGACCATCGCCACCGCCTGGCGCGGGGCGAGGTGGCTGCGCACGAACACGCTGTGCTTGAGCAGCAGCCCCATGTACACGGCGAGGAACTTCGGGATCAGCGCCGTCTCGTCCTCGCGCAGCGGCGCGGGCTCGCTCGAGTTGAGGTAGGGGATCGACGGGTCCACCAGCTGACACACCCGCAGCTCGACCCCGTGCTTCACCTGCAGCTTCATCCCCCGCAGCTTGCCCTGGTAGGTGTCGCGCTGGGAGAGGCGCTCGGCGACGACGGGCCCCACGAGCACGTTGCCCCCGTCGCCCATGCTCATGATGCGCTGCGCCTGGTTGATGCCGAGGCCCGTGACGTTCCGGTTGCCGTTCACGTCCACCACGAGGTTGTCGCTGTTCTCGTTGACGCCGATCCGCACGAGGAAGCGCCGCTGCGGGTCCGCCTGGGCGGCGTTCGCCCGGTCGAGGCTCGCGAGCAGCGCGAGGGCGAGCCGCACGTCCACGTCGTAGGGGCGCATCACGTCGATGAGGGCGATCCCCACGCCGTCGCCCGTCGGGAGGAGCAGCACCTGGTCCTTCGCGACGCCGCTCGACGCCACCGCCTCCCGGATCGCCGCGTTGAGCGTCTCGATGATGTGGCTCTGCGCCTCGATCGTGCGCCCCTTCGAGTAGGCGACGACGTCGAGGAAGACGTACTTGGCGTTGACGGTCTCCGCGCTGGACATTCGCAGGGTCCTCGGGGGAAGGGCGCCGCGGAGGGTAGCACCGGGGCGGTCGGGGCGGCACGTGCGCCGACGGGGGAGCGGGCCGGCGCCCCGGGGTCGTGGGGTTCCCTCCCCCGCCGCCCCCGTCTTCCCTGCATGATCGTCTCTCCATGAGCGCATCTCCCGCCCTCGACCGGATCGTCGCCCGCGCGGAGGTCGTCGCCCGCGCGGCGGTGGCCGCCGCGGGGGCCGTCGGGCTGCGGCACTGGCGGCGCCTCGACCGGGTGGAGACGAAGGCGGACGGGAGTCCCGTGACCGTGGCCGATCGCGAGGCCGAGGCCGCCGCGCTCGCCGTGATCCGTGAGGCCTTCCCGGCCCACGCGGTCCTCGGCGAGGAGGGCGGCGCCGACGGGGACGGGCCGTTCCGGTGGGTGGTGGACCCGATCGACGGGACCGCGGGGTATGCGCGAGGGGGGCGCCACTGGGGGCCGCTCGTCGCGCTCGAGCACGAGGGCGAGGGCGTGGTCGGGGCGCTCTCGATGCCGGTGGCGGGGCTCTCGATCTGGGGGGCGCGGGGGCGCGGGACGTTCCGCGACGGGGAGCGGCTGCGTCTCCCCGCGCCCGTGCCCCTCTCCGAGGCCACCTTGAGCCTCGGGGGGCTCCCGAGGCTGCTCGCGTCGGCCGAGGGGCCGGCGGTGGCGTCGCTCCTGCGGTCCGCGCGGTCGGCGCGCGCGTACGGCGACCTCGCCGCGTGCGTGATGCTGCTCGAGGGCGTGGCCGACGTCTGGATCGAGGGGGGCGTCGCCGCCTGGGACCTCGCGGCGCCGAAGGTGCTCGTGGAGGAGGCGGGGGGGGCGTTCACCGACTTCCGTGGGCGCGCCACCGCGCACGGCGGGAGCGCGATCGCGGCGGCGGGGCCGCTCCACGCGGCGGTGCTTGCGGCGCTGGC
>CAZJJQ010000024.1:10304-16810 GCA_964546345.1 uncultured Planctomycetales bacterium | reverse complement strand
CGACGCACGCGCCGCACCGGGTGCAGAAGGGGGCCCCGCCCCGCCTCGGCCCGCCGCACGTCGGACACGCCCGCGCGTTCACTTGATGCCTCGTGCGCCGTCGCCCTGCGGAGCCGTCGCGCTCGCCGACGCACCGTCGGCGGCGACGCGGAGCCGATACGCCAGCTTCCGTTGGAGCGGCAGCGGCGAGAGCGCGTCCCCGAACTCCGTCAGCGGCACCCACCCGGGCATCCGCGCCACGAGGTCCTCCGGCAGCCCCCGCGCCCGCGTCAACGACAGCCGCGCCCCCGCCCCCAACGCCCGGGCCGCGCCCGGCCCGACCCGCAACGTCCCGCCCCCTCCCGACGGCACGGTCACGGCGACCACGTGCATGCGCACGCCCGTCGCGACGGGCGGCACGCCGAGGTAGGTGCCCGGCGGAGGCGCGCTGCCCTCTCCCACGACCAGGAACGGCGCGCGGCCGGACGACGTGTCCACCTCCAGGAGCTCCACGAGGAACCGCGGGTCCTTCGGCTCCACGCGCACGTCGAGCAGCGGCTCGTCGCGCTCGCGATCCCGCGGCCGCGACGTCTCCGGGCGAGGCGTCGCGGGCGGCGTCGGCGGACGATCGAGCGCAAGAACGTTGCGCGGCCCCTCCTCCTCGACGCGGACCTCGGTCCCGTCGGGGGGAAGGGGCGGGGGATCTTCGGGGGGCGCGGGGGGCGAAGGGGGAGGGGGCGGGGCGGGGGGAGGCGCGGGCACCGGCGGCTGCGGGATCGGCCCGCGCACGGGAGGAGCGGGCGGAGGTGTCGGAGGTCCGGAGGGCCGCACGAGCGTGGGTTGCGTCGGCGTCCCCTCGACGGGCGAAGGAGGGACCCGCGGAGCGCCCGCCGGCCGCGGCTCGACCTGCGCCGACGAGGTTCCCGTACCGGGCGCGGGGAGCCGGGCCTCCGAGGCGGGTGCGTCCGCCTTCGCACCCGGAGCCACGTGGTGCGCGACGGAGAAGGCCACCCCGAAGGCGACGCCGAACAGCACGCTGGCGAGGACCGCGGACGGAGGGCCCCGGCGACGCTTGAGCCCGCATTCACCGCAGTAGCGGTCCGAGCCCGAGCACGTCGCTCCGCACGCACCGCACGAACCCGCCCGCGCCATGGCACGACCTCCGGAGGGGAGCGTACGGGGCGGCCGGGCCCTCCGTCAATCGCGCTGGCGTCCCCCCCGGGCAGCGCGGCAAGGACGATCGCGCGGAGCCGGGTCGGGGAGCGCGCCGGGGTGGGCGCCCCCGTCCGTGGGACGACCGGCCTCGCTCCGGTCCCCCCGGCTCGCGAGACCACCACCGGTATGATCCGCCCACCCTCGTGGAGTGACTCATGCCCCGGAAGCCGGTCGAGATCGCCGCCCTGCTGCAGAAGCACTTCGAGCCGCTGACGGAGAACGATCTCGTGGTCGTGGCACGGACGTTCCCGGCCCGCACGCAGGCGGACCTGCAGCGCGCGGTCGATGGGATCTTCGCGGACGGGGCGAGCGTCGAGCGGTTCTGCGGCGTGATGAAGCGCTTCGATCACGAGGGGCTCGACCTCGCGAACCTGATGCTGCCGGATCGCAACGACCCTGCGCACGCCTCGGCAGCGCGGTACCACGAGATCGACATCGGAGAGGAGGCGCCCCTGCGCTGCCTCGACTCGGGGCTCTGGTTCCTCCAGCGCGACGGGATGAAGGTCGCATTCCTGCTGGGCCCGGCCAAGCAGCACGGCTGCGAGATGGGCGTGCGCGTCCAGGTCGCCGCAGCGCGCACCCCGGACGGAGACGCCACGGCCCGCGCGCTCCTCGAGCGCCTGGAGGCCGAGGTCCGACGTTCCGCGTCGTATCGCGGGAAGGTCCTGTCGCTCGAGAAGGCGCACCCCTTCCTCGGAACGAGCGGCGGCCTCTCCGTGCACCGTCTCCCCGCGATCGGACGGGAGCAGGTGATCCTGCCCGAGAAGACCCTCGCCCTCCTCGAGCGGAACCTGCTCGGCTTCTGCGCGAACCGCCAGCGGCTGCGGGAGCTGGGCCTGCCGACGCGCAAGGGCCTCCTCTTCTACGGGCCTCCCGGCACGGGGAAGACCCACACGATCCGGTGGCTGGCCGGCGCTCTGCCGGGCCACACCACGCTGCTCGTGACGGCCGAGCAGATGGGGCTCCTCTCCGAGTACATGGCGCTCGCTCGGCTCCTCCAGCCGAGCCTGGTGGTGATCGAAGACGTGGATCTCGTGGCCGCCGATCGCGAGGCCCTGCCGCACCTGGAGCAACGGGTGTCGCTGCATCAGCTGCTCAACGAGATGGACGGACTGCGGCAGGACGCGGACGTGCTCGTCATCCTGACGACGAACCGCGCGGACACCCTGGAGGCTGCGCTCGCGTCCCGTCCCGGCCGCGTGGACCAGGCGATCGAGTTCCCGTTGCCCGACGAGGAAGGGCGACGGAGGCTCGTGCACCTCTACGCGCGAGGGCTCCGCGTCTCCGACGACCTGGCGCGCACGATCGCGCGGCGGACCGATCGCGTGAGCGCCGCATTCGTCAAGGAGCTCATGCGACGGACGGCACAGGCCCTCCTCGAGCGCGGGGGCGGAGGCGAGGCGGAGGTCCGCGACGTGGACCAGGCGCTGGAGGAGCTCCTGTTCGCGGGCGGCTCGCTCAACCGGGCGATTCTCGGCGCAGCGACGATCGACGGCGGGGCGGAGCGCGCCCCGGGGCAGCCCGGCTGCGCAGCGGGGTAGGGCGCGCCCGCCCCCGCCGCCCCCCACCTCCTCCGGCCCTTCGGCCCCGATCGTAGGATCTCCCCATGCCCCCTGCTCCCGCTTCCGGCGTCGTCGTCCAGCGCGTGCTGCTCGTGCTCTCGTGCGAGGACGTCGCGCGGGCGAAGGCGTTCTACCTCCGCGCGTTCGGCTGGGAGGTGAAGGCAGACTTCCCCGTGTACGTCGAGATGGCCGTGCCCACGGGCCTGCGCGTCGGGCTCTACGCACGGGAGGGCTTCGCGGTCAACACGGGCGAGCCGCCGCCGTCGGCCCCCCGAGGTGGGACCACCGCGTGCGAGCTCTATCTCTACGTGGACGACCCGCGAGGGGCCCTCGAGCGCATCGTCGCCGCCGGGGGGCGTCTTCTCGGTGCCGTCGCCCCCCGGTCCTGGGGAGACGAAGCCGGGTACGCGGCCGACCCGGAAGGCAACGTCGTCGCCGTCGCGCGGCCCGTCGGCGCCGAGGGGCTGGAAGCGTAGGGAGCGCGGTCGCATCGCCGGAGGGGCCCGGCCGAAGCGCGGGGAGCCCACGGCGCGCCGGTACGATCTCGGCGCCCCCGGGGGGAGACGCCGGGGACGGGAGGGCTCTCCATGGTGGGCGCGCGTCGGCTGGCGATCCTGTGCCTGGCGCTCCCCTGGCTCCCGGCGATCCCCGCACGCGGCGATGACTCCGACATCGCACGGGCCCGCGAGCTCCTGAAGGCGTACCGCATCAAGGACCGGCGGGAGGGGATCAGGCTCCTCGTCGCGGCCGACTCCGCCGCCGCCGTGCAACCGCTCGAGGACGCGATCAAGACCTCGGTCAAGGACATGGATCGCCTGGCGAAGGACCTCGACAAGCTCGATTTGCGCTACGACGAGGCGCTCGGCTACTGGGAGAGCGCCCGCACGTCGAACAACGCCGAGTTCTACGATCTCGCCAAGCGCTACCTCGAGGCCGTCAAGAAGGACTGGGGGATGGTCGCGGCACGCATGGAGCTGCTGCTCGACATCGCGGTGGACGCGGGCGACGCCTTCGCCAGGCTCAAGTCCCCCGGCGCGATGCGCGCGCTCGCAAGCGGCGCGAAGACGGAGCCGGATCCGCTGGTCCGCGCCTGGTACGTGGCGGGCATCGCCCCCCGGCAGGGCCGCACCGAGGCGCTGCCCACGTTGCTGAAGCTCGCGACGGCACCGGACCCCCTGACGCGCTCCATGGCGCTGCGCGCCCTCCGCCCGGCGGCGATGGACCGGCGCGTGTTCGACGCCGCCGTGATCGCAACCGCGGACCGCTCCTGGCAGGCGCGCGTCGCGGCGTACGAGATCGTCGCCCGGGCGCCCCTCGACGAGGCGGCGCCCCGGCTCGTCGCGGCCGCCGAGAAGGAGACCGGGGAGGTCGCGGTCGTCGTGGACGACCTCCTCCACGATCTGACCGGCATGAGCCACGCGCAGAACCCCCGTCAATGGGGGCCGTTCTGGAAGGAGCACGGGGCGGAGATCCTCGAGGGCACGTGGACGGCGCCCACGGCCGACGAGTCCGACGGCAGCACCGTGGAGACCTTCTTCTCGATCCCCATCGACTCGCACAACGTGCTGTTCTGCCTCGACTACTCCTCGTCGATGGAGGCGGAGCTCGAGCATCAGGACCCCCGCAACGCCGAGCTCCGCAGGAAGTGGAAGCTGCCGGACACGCGGCTCGGGGTGGCGCAGGCCGAGACGATCCGCGCCGTGCGCGGCCTCCCCGCCACCGCCCTGATGAACCTGGTGGTGTTCTCCGACAAGGCGAAGCGCTACGCGGCGCGGCCCGTGGTCGCGAGCGAGTCGAACAAGTCGAGCGCGATCTCCTGGCTCCTCGCCCAGAAGACCGGCTGGCTCACCAACGTCTACGACGGCCTCCGGGCCTCGTTCGACGACGTCCTCGCGCCCGGAGGCTCGGCCCAGCGCTTCCTCGACCTGCCGGACACGATCATCTTCCTGACCGACGGCACCCCCACGCGTGGCCGCTTCCAGGGCGACGAGACGCTCCTGACCCTCGTCAGGCTCTGGAACGGGCCGGTCGGCGCGGCGATTCACACCGTGGGGATCGGGACCGAGCACGCGGCCGACCTCCTGCAGTCCCTCGCGAAGGGGACGCAGGGCTCGTATCACGACGTCGCCGCGGGCAAGCCGGCCCGACGTGCTCCTCGAGCCGTCGTGCCGGTGGAGGAGCGGCGACCGGCGCTCGCCCGCATCCTGGCGGATGCACGCGGCATCCTCGAGAGCGACGCGTACGCCCCCGCGCGCGCCGAGGCCGTGCTCAAGCTCGCCCTCGTCGCCGACTGGTCCACGACGGCCATGGACGTCTGCACCGGGCTCCTCGGCGACGCCGCCCCCGAGGTCCGCGATGCGGCCGTCACGGGCCTGGGATCCCTGGCCCCGGAGTTCGTCCCGGCCGTGATCACCCGCATCACGCCTCACCTGCTCCGCGGCCTGGACGCTGCCGATGAGGGTTGCGACGCGTCCCTCCGACTCGTCCGCGGGCTCGGGGCGCCGGCCGTCGCCGCAGCCGAGGTGCTCGCGAGGCTCGTCGCCTCCCCGACCTCGCCGCACCGGGTCGCGGCCGCCCAGGCGCTCGGGGCGATCGGCCCGCCCGCAGCCAAGGCGGCCGTGCCGACCCTCGTCGCCACCCGGGTCCTCCCGACGACGGACGCCGACCTGAAGGCCGCGATCGACGCCGCGCTGAATCGGCTGCGAAGGTGAGCGGGACCCGCCCCCACGCCCCCCCTGGTATCGTCGAGACATGCCCACGCCCTCGCTGCTCTCGCCCTCCGATCTCGAGCGCCTGCGGACGCGCCTCCGCGGCCTCTCCCCCTCCGCGCCGGCCCAGTGGGGCAAGATGAACGCCGCGCAGATGCTCGCGCACCTCAACGTCGCGCTGGGCGCCTCCCTCGGCGAGGCCACGTACAAGCGCGGGCTCCTCGGCCACCTCTTCGGCGGCCTCGCGAAGGGCGGCGCCCTCGGCGAGAAGCCCTTCGGCAAGGGCCTGCCGACCGACAAGGCCTACAAGATCCGCGACGAACGCGACTTCTCGAAGGAGCAGGCCGGCGTCTTCGCCCGGCTCGACCGCATCGCGGCCGGTGGGCACGGGGCGTTCACGTCCGGCCCGCATCCCTTCTTCGGCACGCTCACGCCCGGGGAGTGGGACGTGCTCATGTGGAAGCACGTCGATCACCACCTCCGCCAGTTCGGCGCGTGACGTGCCCTCGCCCGGAGCCAGGCGTCGCGGGCGCAGTCCGCGAGAGGAAGGGGGCGGCGGGGGGAGGAGGCTCCTCTCGGGCGGCAATCCCCAGATCCGCAAGGCCGACGGCGACGCTCCCGTGCAGGCCTACATCGCCGCCCTGCCCGGCTGGAAGCGCGCGCTGGCGGCGCGCCTCGACGCGCTCATCGTCCGCGTCCTGCCCGACGTGAGCAAGGCCGTGAGGTGGAACTCGCCCCTCTACGGGGTCGAAGGCCGCGGCTGGTTCCTCGGCATCCACGCCTTCACTCGCTACCTCAAGGTGACCTTCTTCCGCGGCGCGTCCCTGGATCCGCTGCCGCCGAGGGAGAGCAAGGTCGGGGGCCAGCGCTCCATCGACCTCCACGAGGGAGAGGCCCTCGACGAGGCGGGGTTCGCGTCGTGGATCCGTCAGGCCGCGGCGCTGCCGGGCTGGGTCCCCTGATCGCCGCACGTACCGTGCCGGCGCCAAAGCCCGCGGTGGGCAGTTGGGCCGCCCGGGGAGGGGGGGGGCGCCCCACCACC
>CAZJJQ010000024.1:0-10294 GCA_964546345.1 uncultured Planctomycetales bacterium | reverse complement strand
AAAGTCCGTCGACGGACTTTGCGGCGGCACGGTACGTGCGGCGACGCGCCTCCTCCGGTAACGTGGGCGGGATGCGTTTCCATCGCCTGGCGGTCCCCCTGCTCCTCACCCTCGTCGCGGCGGCCCGTCCGTCCGGGGCCGAGGAGGAGGCCCGGAATCCGGAGCACGAGGTGGAGGCCCTCGTCGAGAAGATCGGCGTCAAGGCCGACACGCCCGGCATCGCGGTGCTCGTGACGGACGCCCACGGCGTCCGGATGAAGAAGGCCTGGGGCATGGCGAACCTCGCCTCCCGCGCGCCCATCACCACCTCCACCACCTTCGAGCTCGCCTCCGTGTCGAAGCAGGTGACCGGCTCGGCCGTCCTCCTGCTGGTCCAGCGCGGCAAGCTCGCCCTCGGCGACGACGTGCGCAAGCACCTCCCCGAGCTCCCGGTGTACGACGCCGAGCACCCCATCACGGTGGATCACCTCTCGCGCCACACCTCCGGGCTCCCGGACTACCTCTCGTGGGAGGGCCCCGAGCCGAGCAAGGGCTATCTGACCAACGCCGACATCCTCGCCGAGTTCGCGAAGCGGAAGGAGTCGTCGCCGCTCGAGTTCACGCCCGGCGAGCGCTACGACTACAGCAACAGCGGCTACATGCTGCTCGCCTGCCTCGTGGAGAGGCTCTCGGGCCAGTCGTTCGGGGCGTTCCTCGGCAAGGAGTTCTTCGAGCCCCTGGGCATGAAGTCGGCCTGGGTGCACGAGGGCCCGGCGGTGCCCGCGGCGGCGACGGCCGTCGGCTACACCCCCGAGGACGACGGGTGGAAGGCGACCTGGGCGGCGCCCACGAAGGAGAAGCACGAGAAGCTGTTCGCCACCGGCGACGGCAGCGTCTGGGCGAGCCTCGACGACATGGCCGCCTGGGACCGCGGCCTGCGCGCGGGCAAGCCCGTGAAGCCCGAGACGCTGATGGGCGCCCTCAAGCCCGGCCGGACGAGCTCGGGAGAGCGCGTCGCCTACGCCATGGGCTGGAACGTCGAGTACGGCGATCACGAGGCCGTCACGAGCGTCTACCACTCGGGCAAGTGGGGCGGCTTCGAGAACTTCATCCTCCACGACGCCGGCCGGGACCTCACCGTGGTGGTCCTCTGCAACCGCGGCGGGTTCGAAGCCGGCGACTTCGCCTACGCCGTGGCCGCCCTGTTCCACGAGTGACGGCGCCCGCCGCGGGGTCCCCCCCGCGTCATTCCGCGCGCAGCGAGAACGTGGTGCCGGGCGTCCGATGCCCGTTGAGCAGCACCTCCACGCGATGGTGGCCCGCGTGGTGGGTGCGCGTCGTGTGCTGCGCGAGGGAGAGGGTCTTCGAGAGCCGCGCCTCCTGACCGGGGGCGAGGGTCAGGGACCGGAGCTTGAACACCTTGGGCCTCGCCTCGCCCCGGGCCTTGACGAAGTGGACGGCGAGATCGACCACGACGGGCAGGGGCCTGCGGCCCGGATTGTGCACCACCACGGCGAGCGCGACCCGCCCGCCGATGACGGGGCTCGGCGGCGTCGCCGTGACCTCCCGCACCTCGGGCCTCCGCCGCGCGTCGTAGCCCAGCACGGCGAGCGCGTCCGGGTCCCCGCGCTTCACGGCGGTCCGGAGCGCGTGCGCGATCAGGGCCTTCCGCGCGGGCGAGGCCCCCCGCATCCACGCGCGGCAGGTCGCCACGAGCCGCGCGGGGTGGTCCTTCCCGATGTCGTTGAGGTTGTTCGCAACCGACCTGCGCACGTACTCGGACGGGTCGTCCTTCAGGCGCTCGAGCAGCGCGAGGACGGGGGTGGGGTCGGCCTGGAACGCCGGGAGTCGAGGCGCCCACGGGAGACGGGGCCGCGTCCCCTCCGACGCCGCGCGGCGCACGTGTTCGCTCGGGTCGCGCGCCCACTCGTGAAGCCGCGCGAGCGTAGGGCCCTGGTGATGGATCAGGTAGGCCCGCAGGCTGAACTCGGCCGTGAAGCGCTGGGTGAGCGCGTGCTGCGCCCGCATGGCGTCCTCGAAGCACCCCAGCCCGTGCTCCGCCGTGAAGAGCACGTGCGGCAGGTAGGTGAAGGGCGCCATGCCCTCCCCTTCCCCCACCGCGCCCACGGGAGGCAAGGACGCGACGAGGATGCCGAGGGCCCGCTCGGGCTCCGGCGGGAGATGGCGACGGAGAGCGCCCGCGATGTGCCGCGCGCGCCCCATCAGCTCGAACGCGTCGAGCCCGGTCGTGGCGTCCCGCGTGAAGGGGCCGGCGGGGAACTCGGGCCACGCGCCGCGCACCTCGCGCGCGATCCGTCGCACGATCGCCGCGTCGAAGAACGTCTTGAGGGACGCGGCCATGGGGCGGGAGTGTACTCCCCCGCCCCGCCGCCCCACGGCGCGGTCCCGTCGAGACCGGGTCCGGCTACCGCGGGATCCGCGCCTTGTTCGCCTCGAGCCACTGCGAGAAGGTCTGCAGGCGAGGATGGAGCGCACGCGCGAACGAGACGTCCCGCGCGCCGCAGAACTCGCGTTCGAAGTCGCGCTTGTACTGGAACATGTTCGCCAGGTCGTCGGCGCCGGGGAACCCGAACGTGCGGTAGATCTCCGGCGGCACGTACTGGTAGGCGACGGGGATGCCGAGCACCCGCGTGAGCTGCGCCGCCATCTGCGCGCCCGTCAGGTGCTCGCCCGCGACGCCGACGGTCTTGCCCGCGAGCTCGGCCCCGCGGCGGAACACGCCGTACGCGCACCCGCCGATGTCCTCCGCGGCGATGCCGGGCAGCTTCTTGTCGGCCATCGGCAGGACGAACGCATACGTCCCGTCGGCGCCCTTCTTGGGCCCCATGCCGAAGTGGATCAGGTTGTCCCAGTAGAACGACGTCAGGAGGAACGTCGTCGGCACGCCCGACTCGCGGAAGAACCGGTCCGACTCGCCCTTCGCGTCGAAGTGCGGCACCTTGTACTTGCCCTGGAGCGTGGGCATGCGGGGGTCGGACAGCGGCACGAGGCGGCGCGTGTCCTCGAGCGTGGACCAGACGACGTGCTTCACGCCCGCGCTCTTCGCCGCCTGCGCCATCGCCGCGGCCTGGTCCCTCTCCTTCTCCGGCGAGAAGTGGTCCCAGAAGAACGTCACGCAGAACGCCCCGTGCGCGCCGCGGAACGCCTTCGAGAGGCTCGCGGCGTCGTCCACGTCCGCCGCCACGACCTCCGCACCCGCGGCGGCGAGGGCGCGGGCCTTCTCGCTCGTGGGGTCGCGCGTGATCGCACGGACGGCGTACTCGCCCTGCGCGTCCGCGAGGACGGCGCGGACGAGGCCCCCGCCCTGGGCGCCGGTCGCACCGACCACCGCGATGATCTTCCTGGCCATGGCTACCTCCCGTGGGCTCGGATGCGGACGCACGACGTCCACGGGAGAGGCTACTTCGTCGCCGGACCCGCGTGCAACGCCACCCGAGCGCGATCCGGCCGGGACGCCGGCGGGAGGGCCCGGGAGCGGGGGAGGGCGGCGGCGGGCACCTCCGCCCCCCGCCGCCCCCCGACTCCGCCGCTGGATTCGCAGCCCGCGGTGTCTACGGCTCCCGCTCGTTCTCCGCCGCGTCCTCGGGCGTCGCCACCTCGCTGAACGCGGCGCGCTTGAGCCAGCCCTTGGACTCGAGCATGAGCAGGGGCATCACGCCCTCGCGCGCGAGCGCCTCCACGCGTGCACGGAGCTCGGCCACCTTGGCGGGGTTGGCCTCCGCGAGGTTGGTCTTCTCGTACGGGTCGTCGGCCAGGTTGAAGAGCTCGGTCTGCGACGGCAGGATCGTGCGCCAGACGAGCTTCCAGTCGCCCTGCCGCAGCCCGGCGACGAACGGCCCGATGTTGTAGACGACCTCCGTCCGCGGCGAGGGCTTGCCCTCCGAGATCGTCCCCCACACGTCGAGGCCGTCGAGCGGCTTCGCCTTCGCGAGCGACGCTCCGGCGAGGCCCGCGAGCGTCGGCAGCATGTCCACCATGTGGATCGCCCCGGTCGTCTCGCCGCCGGCCTTCACGTGCCCGGGCCAGTTGGCGAGCGCGATGACGCGGTTGCCGCCCTCGTAGAGCGTGGACTTCCCGTCGCGCCACGGCCCGTTGTCGCAGGGGATCGCGCCCTTCGACATGTCCACCTCGCCCGTGACCTTCGCCGAGCGCGGACCGCCGTTGTCGCTCTGGTAGACGATCAGCGTGTCCTTGCGCATCCCCTTCTTCTCGAGCGCGGCCACGATGCGCCCGACCTGATCGTCCATGCAGGTGATCATGGCGGAGTAGGCCCGGCGGTAGGGATCGGCGACGTCCTTGTACGCGTCGAGGTAGGACTGCGGCGCCTGGTACGGCGCGTGGGGCGCGGTGAACGCGACGTAGAGGAACAGCGGGGTCTTCGGGTCCTGCGCCTCGATCTGCCGCACGGCCTCCGCGCCGATCAGCTCGGTGACGTAGCCCTCCTCCTTCACCGGCTCGTTGTCGCGGAACCAGTCCCGGAAGTCGTGCGCCGAGTGCGTGAAGTAGTCGATCTCGCCGAGGAGCGCCCCGTACTGGCTGTCGAAGCCGCGCTGCTTCGGCCAGTACTTCCGCTCCGCGTGCCCGAGGTGCCACTTCCCGGCGATCGCGGTGCGGTAGCCCGCGCCCTTGAGGGCCTCCGCCATCGTCAGCTCGTCCGTGGCCAGCCCGTACCGCCCCGCCGACGGGATCACGACCGTCTGGAGCCCGTACCGGAACGGATACCGTCCCGTCATCAGCGCCGCCCGGCTCTGGGTGCAGAACGCCTGCGAGTAGTACTGCTCGAGCCGCATGCCGCCCTTCGCCAGCGCGTCGATGTTCGGGGTGCGGATGTCGGAGCCGTGGTAGCCCACGTCCTTCCACCCCTGATCGTCCGAGACGACGTAGACGATGTGGGGCCGCGGCGGCGCGGCCTCGGCCGCGGCGGACCGGGGCGAGGCGACGCCGAGGGCGGCCATCCCGAGCCCGAAGGCGAAGAACCAGCGGGAACGCGTCATGCGAGTCTCCTGCGGGGGACCTCACCCGAGGCCCGACCGATGGCTGGCCAGTCTTGCCTGGGTCCCGCCCAGCCGAAATCCGGAATTCGCAAGCCCCCCCTGCGGCCGGCTCCGAAGGGCGTCGCCGCCGTCGGGGGAGGCCGGGGGCGCCGGGGGCGGGGGGGGACGGAAGCCCCGGGTTGCGAGCAGGGGGTAGAGGGACCGCGTAGACTCCCCCGGCGCGTCCGTCCCCCTGGGAGATTCCGGTTGAAGGACAGGCCCCTCGATCCCGGCGCCGTGGCGCCGCCCCCCCCCTGGGCCATCGGACTCAGGTTCCGGGGGCTCGAGCAGCTCCGCCAGCGACTCCAGGGGGGCGCACCCCTGCTGGCTTCCACGTCCTCGGCGCCGCTGTCGGGTCGGCTGTGGATCGCGCAGCTCGGGGCCTTCGGGCTGACCGGGGGCACGCTCGACGCGCCGGCCTTCTGCTCCGGGTTCTGCCCGCCGGACGTGCTCAGCGCGACGCTCGTGCTCGCGGCGCCGGAAGGGGGCAGCATCAACGGAGCCCCGCTCGAGGAGGGCGGGTTGCTGCTGTTCCCGCCGGGCGGTGTGTACGAAGGATGGTCCCCCGCGGGCTACCGATGGGTGACGGCGTTCCTGCCGCGGGTGGAGGCCCAGCGCCTGGTGGAGGGTGCCGGGGTCGCCTTGCCGCGACTCGACGGCGCGTCGGTGCTCCGCTCCCGGGTCCCGCGCGCCGACCTCGTGGCCCTCCGCCAGGGCATCGAGTCCCTGGCCCTCGAGCGCCCCCGCTCCGCACCCTCCTCCCTGCCCGCCGAGGGAGCGCAGGCGCTTGCCGGGACCTGGAGGCGGATCCTCACCTACGGATGGGCCCACGGGGCCCCGGTCGCCTCGGGGGCCGCCCGCCGCCGCAGCGAGGACCTGCTGCGCGCGGCGGACCGCTACCTGCGCGAGCATCTCGGATCGCCCGTCTACCTCACGGACCTCGCTCGCGCGACCGGGACGCCCGCGCGCACGCTCGAGCATGCGTTCCGACGACGCCTGGGCCTGACGCCCATGGCGTACCTCACCTGGCTGCGGATGGCGGCCGCCCGCCGCCGCTTGACCGACCGCCACCGCACGGCGGCGTCGGCGGTGACGGAGGCGGCGCACGAGGTCGGCTTCCCCCACCTCGGACGCTTCGCCGTGACGTACCGCCGCACGTTCGGCGAGTCCCCCAGCGCGACCGTGCTGACCTACGCCGGTCGACGCCGCGCAGCCGCCTCCACCGCCCACGCGATGGGCCCGACCTTCGACCCCGCGATCGTCGAACCGGCCGGCGCGGCGAGCTGAGCCGACGGCGCGCCCTCGGCGCGTCGGGCTCAGCGCCCGTTCGGGTTGAGGAAGCGCCGCTGCAGGGCGCGCGCGGTGGCGTAGAGCCCGCGGTCGGCCGCGTACGCGTAGTAGGCGTTCTCGGGCTCGAGGAGGTTCGGGGCCCGGAACCGCGCTCGGAACAGGTCGGGGTGCTCCTCGGGGCGCAGGGTGAAGAGGCGCAGCGCCAAGGCGTGCATGCGCCAGGCCGCCTTCACGGGCTCGAGCTGCGCGAGGAATCGACGCTCCGCCTCCGGATCGGCGAAGGAGAGGTAGCGCGCCGGACTCTCGGCGTGGGCCTCCGTCGCCAGGCCCGCCTCCTGGAGTGCGCGCTCGAACCGCGGGACCCAGGGGGCCACGAGGTTCACCGCCTCCCAGTCGTAGCCGAGCCCGGGCCCGTCGTCGGTGACGGGACGGGCGCCGTCGACGAACGCGCGGACCCCTTCCGTCCCCAGGACGAAGCACGCGAACAGGTGCTCCGGGCTCGAGACTCCGACCTCCCGCAGCTGGGTCGCTACCGCGGGGACGGCGAGTCGGGCCGCGACCCGCTCGAAGGGGATGGGCGAGGCGTCGAGCCGCCCGATCACGCAGTACTCGCGACCGTCGAGCATCTCCCAGACCGTCGTGTGCGGGAACACGGACTGCACCGCCGCGACCATGGACCGGATCTGCCCGAGCGAGGCGCCGTGGTACGGGATCCACTGCGACACCATGCCCCCGGGGCGAAGGCGCGCGCGACAGAGCTCGTAGAACTCCCGCGAGTACAGCGCGGCCACGCCGTCGTGGTTGGGCGGCGGCGGCTCCAGCGTGATGACGTCGTACTCCTTGCGGGACGTCAGTAGCTGCGTCCGGCCGTCGTTCACGATCACCCGCACGCGGGGGTCCCCGAGGACGCCCCCGTTGGCCTCGGAGAACCACGCGCGCGCGGCCCGGACGACGCCGGGCGAGAGCTCCACGCAGTCGATGGTGGCCGCGTCGGGGTGCGCCGCCAGCGCCGACAGGGTCATGCCCGACCCGAGGCAGATGACCAGGGCGTCCTTGGGCGCGGGATGGAGGAGCATCGGCAGATGGCCGAGGATGCGGGTGTAGCGGCGACAGTTGAACCCGTCGGTGATCATGGAGGTCGAGCCGACGAGGAGCTGCCGGACGCGCCTGCCGCCGGAGTCGATCTCCCGGACCGCGACCGATCCGCAGACGTCCTCTTCGCGGTGGAGGAGCGTTCCCCCGGCGCGTTCGTAGATCCCGGACAGGATGAACCCGTCGGGCCGGCTCCAGGCCACGACGATCGCCGCGACCGAGACGCCGAGCACGGCCCACCGGGAGAGGGAGCGCCCGGAGCCGAGGACCAACGCGCCGCCGGCGAGGAGCGAGAGGGTGCCGAAGAGCGCCACCGTCCTCTGGATGCCCAGCAGGGGCAGGAACAGGAACCCGCAGAGGAGGGGTCCGACCATGGAGCCGAGCGTGTTCCAGGTGAACGCGGAGCCGAGGCGCCGCCCGACCTCCGGGGCGGACCGCCCGAAGCCTCGCGCCGCGAACGGGAAGGAGCACCCCATGAGGAACGTGGGCACGAGCAGCAGGAGGCTGCACTGGAACGTGCAGACCGCGAGCTGGTGCATCGCCTCCCCGCGCAGGGAGCGCGGGAGGAGGTCGACCGCCCATCGCCCGACCTCGATGCTGCGCGGGTGGAGGTGCGCCCAGAGCGCCGCGCAGAGGAGGATCGACAGCCCCACGAGGCCCTGCGTCAACCCGTAGCCACGGGTCGGGTCCATCCGGTCGGCCAGGCGGGACGTGGCCAGGCTGCCGAGCGCCAGGCCGGTGAGGCAGACCGCCAGCATGGCCGCGAACGACTGCGCGGTCGAGTTGACGTTGAGCAGCAGCATCCGCGTCCAGACCACCTCGAGCCCGAGCCCCGTGAGGCCCGCGAGGAAGAAGGCCGCGAGCATCCGGGTGGACGCGGGCACCGTGGGCGCGGCCGGCGGAGGCGCCCGGTCGGGCTCCGGCCCCCCCCGGGCAGGCCCCCACCGGACGAGCGCGTAGGCGAGGGCCGCCGCGAGGACGTTGAGAGCGGCGCCCACGAACAGGGATCCACGCAGGCCGAGCCACCCGATCGTCACGAACCCCGCGAGGACGCTGCCGGCCGCGCCCCCGAGCGCGTTCAGCCCGTAGAGCAGGCCCACGCTCCTCCCCGCCGATCCGCCCGACCCCACGAGCTCCTTCGCGAGCATCGGGAGCGTGCCGCCCATCAGCGTGCTCGGGACGATGAGCACGAGGAGCGTGCCGAGCGTACGGAGCGCGACCAGGCCGGGGCCTCCCAGCTCCGGCAGCCAGGTCGAGGCGACCACCGCCTCCACGGCCTTCAGGAGCGCCAGGGAGACGAGGGCGCTCCCCGCGATCCCGAGCTCGAGGAGGGCGTAGGCGGCGAGGGGTCGCCGCACGCGGTCGGCCACGCGCCCGAAGACCCAGCTGCCGAGCGCCAGGCCCAGCATGAACACCGAGACCGTCGTCGAGACGGCGTGGGCCGTGACGCCGAAGCGGAGCGCGAGCTCCTTCGTCCAGATGACCTGATAGACGAGCGCGGCGGCGCCGGAGAGGAAGAAGATCGCGGCGATGCGAAGGGAGGGGCGCTTCATGGGCCAGCACGCGGGGAGTCGACTGCCGATCGGGCGAGCCACCCTCGCACAGCCGGTCCCAGCGTACGGCCCCCCTCGCCGTCGGGCACCTTTGGCGTCGCCTCGCGCCGCGACGGAGCTACGGGATCTCGGGCTCCACGAGCAACGCCAGCAGCGCGAGCGACTCCTGCCAGCCGAGGTAGCAGAGCTCGGCCGGGATCACGGCGGGGACGCCCTCCTGCACGATCGAGACCTCCGTCCCACAGAGGACCTTGCGCAGGCTGATCTCGGCCCGCATCTCCCCGGGCAGGTTCGGGTCCTCGAACTTGTCCGTGTAGCGGATCCGCTCGCCGGGCTTCAGCTCGACGTACGTGCCGCCGAAGGCGTGGGACGCGCCCGTGCCGAGGTTCGTGAACGACATGCGGTAGCTGCCGCCGACGCGCGCGTCCATGTGGTGCACCTCCCCCACGAACCCGTGCGGGGGCAGCCACTTGACCATCGCCTTCGGGTCGAGGAACGCCTTGTAGACGCGGTCCGGCGGGGCCTTGAAGACGCGGTGCAGGCGGATCGTGCTCGTGGCGGGCGTGGTCATGCGGGCTCCGAGGGGTGGGGAGAGCGCGTGGGTACCACGATCTGCGGGGGTCGGCTCGTCCTGCGCCCCCGGGAGATCCCGGAGGATCCGCTCCGCCGTACGGATCGGACGCGATCCAGGCACGAGCTCACCTCCCTCGACCCAGCCCGTACCTCTCGCGCAGGACCCCGAGATGGTGCTGCGTGTGCCCCACGGCCAGCCACGCGATCGCGCCCACGCTCACGAGCCTGCCGTTCGCGACGCCGCGGCGGAGCAGCGCCTCGGCATCGAGGCCGCGATAGAGCGAGAGCGTCGCGGCACGGACCGTCCGCCACTCCTCGAGGAGCTCCGGCAGCGATCGCGCGTCGAAGTGCCCCGCGGGGACGTAGTCGTCCTCCTCGAAGCCCGGGAGCGGCGTCGGGTCCGCCCGCGCGAAGCGCAGGGCGCGATACGCGTAGATGCGCTCCGCGTCGGCCAGGTGCCCCACCACCTCCTTCACGCTCCACTTCCCCGGCGCGTAGCGAAACGACGCCAGCGCGTCGGGTAGCTCCCCGAGCAGCCCCTCGACGTCCGCCCCCTGCGCCACGAGCGCCGGCCAGGCGTCGTCTCCTGCGACCGCGGCGATGTAGGGGCCGGCGCCCGGGGAGTACGCATCGGGGAGCGGCCGCGGGATCACGATCGAGCGGGGCATGGGGGGCTCCAGTCGGTGGAGGGAACCGGGGGGGCGCGGGGGGGCAGGGGAGGAGGGGGCCGGGCAGCGTACCGGGGCGCGGCGC
>CAZJJQ010000023.1:0-16983 GCA_964546345.1 uncultured Planctomycetales bacterium | reverse complement strand
GACGGGGGCGGCAGGTACGACCGGCGCCGTCGGCGTTCCGGGGGCCGCGGGCGATCCCGGTGCTGCGGGTGCCACGGGGGAGGTGGGTGCCGCCGGCCCCTCGGGCCTCGCGGGCGCCTCCGGTCCCGCGTCCTTCGCCCCCGTGCGGATCCACTCCTCCACGAGCCGGATCTCCGCCTCCGGGAGCGGATCCCCGTCGAAGGGCATGTGCGGCTGGATCGTCCCGCGCAGGCGGCCGACGAGCGCGCTCTTCCCGGGTTGCCCCGGCACCACCACCGCGCCCCGACCGCTGCCCTTGAGCACGCCGGCATGGCTGTCGAGCGCGAGCCCCTCCACGGCGCTCTCGCCGCCGTGGCAGTGGACGCACGCGCGGCCGAAGATCGCCGCGACCGCCGCGAACGTCGGCGGCGTGGACGCCCCCGCGGGATCCTGGGCGTCGGCTGCGTCGGGTCGGGACACGAAGGTGGAGGCGATCAGCGTCGCCGCGGCACCGAGGCCGAGACGGACGCGTCGAGAGGAGGACATGGGGGGCTCCGAGGGGCTCGGCGGACGGCGGGCCGATGCAAGGAAGAGACCGCCGACGCGTGGGAGATACGGACCGAGGAGGGTGGGGGCGCCGGGGGAGGGGGCGCTGCCCGAGCACCCTACCGCCGGTCGTGGGCCCGTGCCCCAGGTGCGGAGCCCGCGATCCTCGGGTGCCGCGGGCCACGCCCGGCGAGTCGCGCGCCGTGTCGAGCCCGGTGAGGGGCCCGAGCGCCGAAGCGCGTCGCGAGCCATCGATGCGTTCGATCGTCGAGCGTGGCCCTCGATCCGTCGCGCGGGCCCGCCCGACGTTCGAACGCGGGCTCGCGAAGCCCCTTGCGCACGCGGGGGACCTCGACCAGGTCGAGCCGTCCCGTCTTCGAGCGCGATCGAAGGCCCCGTCGTCTCACGACGACGCGTCCGCCATCGGTCAACTCGCGCGGGAGTTTTCGTCGACGTTGTGGCAGCATCCATCCTCGCGTGCACGCTTCCTCTCCTCCGCTGCTGCCCGAGCTGTTCGAACGCGTCGCCGCGCTCCATGCCGATCGCATCGCGCTCGAGGTGCCGCCGGGGCGCGGACACGGCGTGCGTCGGCGCTTCACCTACGCCCAGCTCGCGGACGGCGTGCGCGCGCTCGCGTCCGAGCTCGCGGCGCACGTCCACGGCGAGTGCGTCGTCGCCATCCTGCTCCCGCGCCACTCGGCGGCGCTGTTCGTCGCCCAGCTCGGCGTCCTCTCGGCCGGGGGCGCGTTCACGTGCCTCGAGCCGAGCGCTCCCGACGCCCACCTGCGCTTCGTGCTCGAGGACTCGGGGGCGGTGGTCGTGCTCTCGGACGCGGAGGGGCTCGCCCGCCTCGGCGTCGGGGGCCCCGCCCGGCGCATCGACGTGCGCGCGTGGTGGGAGGAGTTCGTCGTGGCGGCCGCCGCCGACCGGGCCGCGTCCGTCCCCCCGCGCCCCCCTCCTCCCCGGCCCGCCTGGCTCTCCCCGAAGAGCCTCGCCTACGTCATCTACACGTCGGGCAGCACGGGCACGCCGAAGGGCGTCCTCATCGAGCACGGGGGCATCGCGAACCTCGTGGCGTCCGACGTCGCGCGCTTCGGCCTGGGTCCCGACGACCGCGCGGCCGAGCTGTCCTCCGCCGCGTACGACTCGTCGATCGAGGAGACGTGGCTCGCCTTCGCCGTCGGCGCGACCCTCGTGGTGCTCGACGACGACACGGCGCGGCTCGGCCCCGACCTCGTGACGTTCCTGCGCGACGAGCGCATCACGGTGTTCTGCCCGCCGCCGACGCTGCTGCGGACGATGGGGCTCGACGACCCGCGGACGGCCCTGCCCGACCTCCGGCTCCTCTACGTGGGGGGCGAGGCGCTCGAGCGCGACGTGGCCGACCGGTGGGCGCCCGGGCGGAGGCTCGAGAACGGCTACGGCCCCACCGAGTGCACGGTGACCGTGCTGCGGACGCGGGTGGAGGCGGGCGAGCCCGTCGGCATCGGGCATCCGGTGGACGGCCACCGCGCGTGGGTGCTCAACGACCGGCTCGAGGAGGTGCCGGCCGGGGAGCCGGGCGAGCTGTGCATCGGCGGCGTCGGGCTCGCGCGCGGCTACCTCTCGCGGCCCGAGCTGACGAACGAGCGGTTCCCGGTGCACCCGACCCTCGGGCGCATCTACCGCACCGGCGACCTCGTGCGGTTCGATCCGGCGACCGGGCACCACTACCTGGGGCGCATCGACCAGCAGGTGAAGGTGCGCGGCCATCGCATCGAGCTGGGCGCCGTCGAGAGCGCGCTCGCGTCGCTGCCGGGCGTGCGCGAGGCGGTCTGCCGCCTCCAGGCGTCGCCCACGGGCCCCCTGCTGGCGGCGTACGTGACCGCCGTCGATCCCGCGCGGCCACCGCGATGGGAGGAGGTGGCGCCGCGCCTGCGCGAGCGGCTGCCCGAGCCCATGGTGCCCGGGCGGTTCGCCGTGCTCGACGCGTTGCCCAAGCTCGCGAGCGGCAAGCTCGATCGCAAGGCGCTGCCCGACGTGGGCGCGCCGCCCGCCGCTGCGACTTCCGACGGGGTGGCGCCGCGCACGGAGATCGAGCGCATCGTGATCGAGGCGTTCGGCGCCGCGCTCGGGCTCCCCGCGGCGGTGTCGGTGGAGGCGGACTTCTTCCTCGACCTCGGCGGCACGTCCGTCGGGGCGGCGCAGGTCGTCTCGCGGCTGCGCCGTCGCCCCGAGACCAGCGCGCTGACCGTGCGCGACCTGTACGTGGGGCGGACCGCGGCCGCGCTCGCGGCGCGGGTCCCGTCCGGCGGGCCCCGGGTCGCCGACGGGGCCCCGACCGGGCCCGCGCGGAGCGGTCACCCGGTCCTCGTGACGTGTGCGCAGGCCCTGTGGATCCTGGCGGGCCTCGCCCTCGGGAGCCTCGGGCTCTACGCGGTGGCGTACGAGCTCGTGCCTCGGCTCCTCGAACGGCTCGGGCTCACGGGGGCGGTGCTCGTGGCCCCCTACCTGGCGGCCCTGCTCTCGCTCCTGTACGCGCCGCTCGCGGTGACGGTGGCGGTCGTCGTGAAGCGCGTGCTGATCGGTCGCTACCGGGCGACGCGCGCGCCCGCCTGGGGCGGGTTCCATCTGCGGCACTGGATGGTGACGCGCGCCGCGGCCCTCATCCCGTTCAGCCTGCTGCAGGACACGGTGCTGCTCGGCGTGGTGCTGCGCGCGTTCGGGGCGCGCGTCGGCCGAGGCGTGCACGTGCATCGCGGCGTGGACCTCGCGTCGGGAGGCTGGGACCTGCTCGAGATCGGCGACGGCGCGTCCGTGGGCCAGGAGGCCGCGCTGCGCCTCGTCACCCTCGACGCGGGGCACGTCGTGGTCGGACCGGTCACCCTCGGCGCCGGGGCCATGCTCGAGACGCGGGCGGGCGTCGATGCCGGCGGGAGCGTCGGCGCGGGCGCGATCGTCGGGCCGCTCGCGTGGGTGCCCCCGGGCGTGCACGTGCCCGCGGGCGAGCGGTGGGACGGCGTGCCCGCGCGCCCCACGGGGCCCGTCGAGCCGGTCCCCGTCGTCCCGCCGGGCGTACGGACGCTCTCTCCCGCGGCCCACGGCCTGCTGCTGCTCGCCCTGCGCCTCGTGCGCCCGGCCACCGCGCAGGCGCTCGCGTTCGGCGTGCCCGCCTGCCTGCTCGCGAAGGTGTCCGGCGTGGACGAGGCCTGGCTGCTCGAGAGCCTCACCGACCCTTCCTCGCACCTGCGCGGCATCGCGGGGCTCGTGCTGCTGGCGATGCTCTCCGTGCCGGTGGGCTCGTTCCTGTCGGCGATATACACGCGCCTCCTCGGGAAGGTCCGGCCGGGCGTGATGCCGCGCTACGGGTTCGGGTACCTGCGGGTGCTGGGCAAGATCGACGCCTTGACCCGCACGTGCAACTACCTGAGCGGCACCCTCTTCTGGCCGGTGTGGCTGCGGCTCGCGGGCATGAAGGTGGGGGCGGGCTGCGAGATCAGCACGATCACGGACGTCGTGCCCGAGTGCGTGACCCTCGGCGAGAAGAGCTTCCTCGCCGACGGCATCTACCTCGGCGGCCCGCGCGTCCGGGGCGGCGTGGTCGAGGTGCGCGAGACCTCCCTCGGCGCCGGCGCGTTCATCGGCAACCACGTCGTGATCCCGGCGGGCTGCCGCCTGCCGGAGAGGGTGCTCCTCGGCGTGGCGACCGTGCCCGACGATCGCGAGGTCCGGCCGGGCACCGCGTGGTTCGGCCACCCCGCCTTCGAGATGCCCCGTCAGGAGGAGGTGGTCTACGACCGTCGCCTGACGCACGAGCCCACGTTCCTCCGCCGGTTCACGCGGTTCGTGTGGGAGGCCGGGCGCGTCGTGCTCCCCGTGCCCCCCCTCCTCGCGCTGCTCGCCTGGCTCGACGTCGTCGAGCGCGCGCGCGAGGGCCTCGATCCCGTCGCGCGGCTCGCCGTCGCCGTGCCCGTGGCGACGCTCTGCGCCGCCCTCGCCCTGCTCGCGCTCGGCGTCGTGACGAAGTGGGCGCTCCTCGGGCGGGTGCGGCCGGGCCAGCGGCCCCTGTGGTCCTGCTGGTGCTCCCGATGGGACTTCTTCTACATGGCCTGGGACGGCTGGTGCGCCCGTCTGCTCGCGGTGCTCGAGGGCACCCTCCTCATGTCGGTCGTCCTCCGCGCCGTGGGCACGAAGGTGGGCCGTCGGGCGCTCCTCGGCAGCGGGTTCGCGCACGTCGTGGACCCCGACATGCTCGTGCTCGAGGACGACGTGACCGTCCACGCCATGTTCCAGGCCCACAGCTTCGAGGATCGCGTCCTCAAGATGGATCGCGTGGTGGTCGAGCGCGGCGCGACCGTGGGCGCCGCCGCCGTCGTCTTCTACGGCGCCCGCATCGGCGCGGGCACCCACGTCGCGCCCCACAGCGTCGTCATGAAGCACGAGCACCTGACGCCCGGGCTCGCCTACGAGGGGTGCCCCACCACGCACCGCGCCGTGCCGGCGGCGATCCCCGCGTGACGTTCCCCGCCGCCGAGGTGGAGTGCCTCTGCCTCGACCTCGCGGCCCTGCGCCCCGGGCTCGCCGCGCTCGCCGCCTCCCTCTCCGACGACGAGCGCGCCCGGGCCGCACGCCTTTCGCCGCCGGCGCACCGCGAACGTCTCCTCCTGCGCCGCGGCCTCCTGCGGCGTCTCCTCGGCGCCCGCCTCGGACGGGATCCCGCCTCGCTCGCCTTCCGCAGAGGACCCGCCGGCAAGCCCGCGCTGCTCGACGGCGCCCTGCGCTACTCGGCCACCTCCCCCGGCGACCGGTTCGCCGTCGCCTTTGCCCACGGCGTCGAGGTCGAGCTCGACGTCGAGCGGCTGCGATCGCCGTCCGACCCCGACCTCGCCGCCGATCCCGTGCTCTCCGCCCGGGATCGCGCCCGCGTCGCCGCGCTCGCGGGCCCCGCGCGTGCGGAGGCCTACGTCCGCGCGTTCACGGTGCAGGAGGCCCTCGGGAAGTGGAGGGGGTGGGGGATCGTGGGGGGGCGCGGGGGGCCGGACCTCCCCCTCGACGCCCTCCTCCGCGACGGGACGTTCTCCCTGCCCCTCCCCGAGGCTCCGGGCCTCACGGCCGTGACCCGCGGGGTCGGCGCGTCCGCCGTGCTCGCGCTCGTCGTAGGGGCGCCCCTACCCGTACGGTTCGCGCTCGGGCCTTTCGACCCGACTCGGACGTCCGGGGCCGTTGTGGCCCCGACGCGCTCGGGATAGCCTTCCAGCGTGGATCTTCCTCCGTCCCGCCCCTTCCCTCCTCCCCGCCTTCCCGCGCGCCGCGCCGCGGCGGGACGTGCCGCGCCCGCGACCGCCCTGGCGCTCGTCGGTGCGCTGCTCGCGGGCGGGCGGGTCGCGTCGGCCGGGAAGGAGGTCACGCCGCCCGCGGCCCCCGGGCCGGTCAACCTGCGGACGAACAAGATCCTCGACCTCCCGACGACCGTCTCCGTGCCGATCTCCGCGGAGCAGAGCGTCGTGCTCTCCATCCCCGGGCGGATGTTCCTCCAGTGCCCCCGCAACGCGCCGGTCCCCACCACGTTCTGGGCCGACGGGCTCATCCTGCAGGACGTGTGGAACTCGACCACGGGCAACACGCTGACGATGGTCTACGTGGGCACCATGCCGCTGCCGGCCGCCGACCTGAGCGTGCCCTTCGCCGAGCGTTTCGCGCGGATGGTCCCCTCGTTCGTCGCGGGGCTCCAGGAGAAGTACGCGCGCGTGGACTTCCGGCTGCTCACGGACCCCGCGTCCATCAAGCTCGAGAAGGCGACGGTGAAGGTGGACGGCAAGCCCGTGCCCGCCTTCCGCACGTCGCGTTACCACACCACCCCGGGCACGGTGAACAAGCCGGGCGCGCAGCTCGTCTCCGAGGCGGTCTTCTTCGGCGCCCCCTCGGCCGAGGCCCTCGTCTACGTCGTGATGGACTCGAAGGGCAAGGCGATGCCCCTCGAGAAGGTCCTCGACGGCCTCTCGATCCGCAGGACGTCGGCGGTCAACCCGGCCGGTCGCGTCGTCGCGCTCAACGACGTCTCCTACGGCACGGACGGCCGCTGGCCGGTGCGCCTCGGCTGGTACACGAGCCCGCCGGGCTTCGCGCCGACCCAGGACACCGTGCGGACCGTGACGGAGCTCGTCTACGCCGAGGAGCGGCTCGACGCGAAGGGCGTCGTCACGGGCGCGTACAGGATCGAGCACCGCGACGGCACGCCGGGCAAGACGCTCGAGCAGGAGCTCGAGATCGAGCGCGCCTCCCACCAGGTCCAGGGTGCGGGCGCGCCGCGCGCCGTGGACCTCGCGCCCGGCAGCGGGCAGGCGCTGGTGCTGACGCATCGCACGAAGGTCGCGGACCGGGCGGCGTCCGCGCAGACCTCGGTGATCGTCGTGGACGACAAGGTGTGGACCTTCACCTGGACCACCTTCGGCGACGAGGCGCTCGCGAAGGCCGACGCCGCCGCGTTCGACGCGTTGCTCCGCGGGATGTCGCTCGCGATCCGGTGAGGGAGGCAGGGGGCGGCGGGGGACGCAGGCCCCTCGCCCTCCTCCCCCCGCCGCCCCCCGCCTCCCGAGACCGACGGCCACGGGGAGCGCAGGGCCTTCACGTCCCCAGGCCGCGGTGGGGGCCGAGCCGGGCGGGCCCGCGTGACTACTCCATCCGTACGACCACGTGGAACGCCTGCGGAGGCCTCGTGCCGTCGAGCGTGTCGGGGGCCAGCCGGAACGCGCGCACGAGCACGCGCACGTCCCCCGACGGCGGCGCCTCCCAGTCCACCTGCTCGACGGTGTTGGCGCGGTCGAACCAGGGCGACGCGCCCAGGTTGCCGTGTCGCTCCTCGGTGCCCACGATCACGACCAGGTCGAGGTCGCTCTGGAGCGCCTCCCCCGGGGCGTCGGTCCACGCGAGGGTCACCTTGAGGCGCTGGACGGGGCTCGCGGGGTCGAGGAGGTCCTTGTAGACCTCGCGCTCCTCGCCGACGTCCCGCACGGCGTCCTCGAAGAACCCGTGGAGCCGGCAGGTGGCGGCGGCGTCCACGACGGCCGCGACGTTGACGCGCCCGAAGCCGCTGCCCTCGTCGGGGCGGTCGTTGACGAGCGCCCGGCCCGGCCCCGCGGGCCCGAGCGGCGTCGCGCCGTTGACGAGGAGCGCCTTCACGAGGGAGGCCGGGGGATCCTGGCGCTTGTGGACCGCCTCGAGCCACTCGCGGACCAGTGCGACGCAGCCCGCGACCAGGGGCGTCGCCATGCTGGTGCCGCACCGGTAGTACGCGCCCATCCCGTTGTGCGGAGCTAGGGCGCTGGGGGCGCTGGGCCTACAGTCGCTGGGAATCTGCGGTGGGCTTCCGTCGGGCGCGGGGAGGAGGCCTCGACTCATGACGGACGCGATGGCGGTGCCGGGCGCGACCAGATCCGGCTTCGCCCGGGGAATGGGGGCGGGACCCCCGTCCGTATCGTCCGGTGAAGGCGACCAGGAGGGACCCCGGCCGCTGAAGGCCGCGACGCGATCTGCGTCCGACGCGATCTGGGCGAACTGGGGATCCTGCAGGAAGAACGTCTCGAGGTCCGCGTAGGTGGTGGTCACGTCGGCGCGGCGGCTCTCCGTCGCTCCCACGCAGAGCGCATTCTTCGAGGTGCCAGGGTCCTTGACCGTCCACGGCATGGGTGCCTTCCCCGTGGGCTTCCCGTCTTGGAACGTGTGCTGCAGAGCCCGGTTCCCGGCGGAGAAGAGAATCATGGTGTCGGGGTGGTCCCAGGCGAACGCGTCCGCGCCCGAGGCGTTCGTCCCATACCGCGGGGTGCGGTCGAAGCTGTGGTTCCAGGAGCAGGTGAAGGTGCGGACGCCGTGGTCCTGGTGGACGCGCCGCCAGAGGTCGCCCAACTCCGCGGGGACGTCCACGCCGTTGCGAGCGTCCTGGATGTTGATCACCACGAGGCGCGCCTCCGGGGCAGGCCCATACAGCACGACCGGCGGATCTCCCGGTGCGGTGCCCGGCATCTCGAGGGCGCCTGCGACGGATGCGCAGACGTGCGTCCCGTGGCCGCTCGCGTCGAATGCCCGACGGCCGACGTTGCCCTCGAGGGGAGGGGAGACCAGCTCGAGGACCCGGGAGCGGGTCAGGCCGGCCGCGTCGACCTCGGCGAAGGCCGGATGGACCGCCGCATCGTCGACGCGGCCGTCGTCGAACCCGGTGTCGACGACGCACACCACCTGTCCGCGGCCGCGCAGCGCGGCGCCGGTGCCACGATAGCCCGTCCCGAGGATGGAGGCCGCCACGTCGTTGCTCGGCAGCGCTTCGCGCACGCGCGAGACCGAGTACACGCCGGGTACCCGCGCGACGAGGCCGACCTGCGGGTCGGTGAGCCGCGTCCGGAATCGACGTCCGCCGCCGCGCACGTGCTCGAGGCCCTCCACGATGGATCCGAGGGCTGCCAGGACGTCCTCCAAGGGGACGCCGCCCTTCCTGCCCACGTCGCGGTGGAGTTCGATGTCGGCAGGGGTGGAGGCCGGCTCGCCGACCTTGCGTTGTCGATCGGGACCGGCTAGGGGCAGTTCGATCACGCGAATGGGGCTCGCCGGCTCGTCGACGTAGAACGCGGGGTCGACCTTGAGCCTCCACCCGAACGGAAGCAGTCGACCCTTCGACGGCAGTCGCCGCTCGTCTGGGTGCGGGTGGAGCGCGCACAGGTACGCGTTGCCGTCGAGGCGCTCGAGCACGGTGGTGCCCTGCGCCCGCAGCGCGGCGAGGCCGTCTCGGTCAAGCGCGCGGGCCGCTACGAGAATCAGGTAGCGTGCCGAGGTGTTCGCCTCCGTGGGGGGCGACAGCTCCGGGTCCTTCGCCAGGGCGTCCGCCTCCAGCACGGGGTCGAAGGCGAGCCCACGGAATCGAATCTCGGCCATGGGGAAGATCCGGAGAGGGAGATGGCTTTGATGTGGGGGTCCCTGCTCCAGGGCGAAGCAGGGACCCCGCGTGTGCGTCTAGTCGTCGAGGGGGCCGCCGTCGGTCACCGTATGAAGCTTGTAGTCGATCCCTTCAAACGTGCCGCCGTTCATGGTCTTGACGCGCAGAATGAACTCGGGCAGTGTCGACACGTTCGGGTCGAAGCACTGTATCGCCATCGTCCATGCGGTGCCGGGTGCGTCGCCGATCGAGCAGCTCGCGAACCCGAAGTTCGGCTTGTAGAACCAGTGCTCCGTGTCACCCCCGGGGGCCTTGAACGCCCATCCGACCCGCTGCCACATGCCACCCTGGACCTGCCACAGCACGAAGCCGCCTTTGTCGAGCTGAGACTTCGTCGCCCCCGGGGAGTCCCTGAGCACCACATCGGGCATCGACTTCGTGCCCGGAGGCGAGAGGAACGGCCTGCAGGCTTCGATCGTCGGCGCCGTCCTCACCTCCGCCGTGGTCTTCTCCTGAGCCGAGCCCGGCGCGTTCGGGGCCGGCGGCAGCGGCGGGGGCAACGGCGGCGGCATCGGCATGGACGGGGCGCCGTCGCAGCAGGGCGCCGGGCACGGAGGCGGGCACGGAGGCGGGCAGCGACGGCAGCAGGTGTCGCAGCCCGTCGTGGTGGCGAGGGCGGCGAGCGCGACGGCGAGCAGCGCGGCGCGCGAGAGCGCGTCCCGGACGCGCGGGAGGCCCGGGAGCGGAAGCGAACGGGCGATGGACATGGTGGACGTTCTCGATCGGGGGAAGGGTCAAGGCCCGTCGGTCGGCCCCCCCGAGCCGACCGCGGGCACGACGGAGCCCAGGGCGTCGAGCGACTCGCGGACCGACAGCACCTCGCAGCGGCCGTCGGCGTGCTTCGACGCGATCCGCGAGGCCAGCGACCGCGCGGCCTCGCGATGGGCGCGGGCGGCCTCCGGGGCGACGCGGGCCACCAGGCCGAAGACCTGCAGCGCGACGCCGGGAGGCGAGTGGGAAAGGGCCGTCTCGAGCAGCCCGTGAGGGCCGTGCGCGGGCGCGGGACCACCGGCCGCCCAGCCGAGGGCTGCGGCCAGCGGCGCCGCCGCCGCGTTGCCCACGCGCTCCCACAGCTCCGCCGAGAGGGTTGCGAGGGCGCGGGCCTCGGGGAGGTCCCCCGCGCGCCACGCGATGGCCGCTTCGTTGAGCGCCACCAGCGCCTCGATCTGGGGGTGGCCGATGGCATGGACCGCCGCGACGAGCTCGCGGTCGGGCTTCGTGGCGGTGCCGCGCCGGTAGGCCACGGCGCGCAGGATCCGCTCCGCGCGCGCCTCCAGATAGGGGTGCCGGAGGCGGGCGGCGACGGAGAGGACCTCCTCGGCGGCACGCTCCGCGCGCTCGAGGTCCTGCGCCTCGAGCCAGGCGGCCGCGGCGCTCAGGTGGCCCGAGGCCGCGAGCACGGGGTTGCGCCGCGAGCGGGCGTAGCGCTCGTGGTGCGCCCCGGCCTCGGCGAAGCGCTCCTCGCGGTACCGGAGCCAGCCGAGCGCCTCGTCGAGGGGGAACTCCTTGCCCGCCTCGGGGCGATCCACCGCCAGGCGGGACATGGTCGCGATGGCCTCCCGCTCGGCCTCGAGCGGGAGATGCCGGGAGGCGAGGACCCGCACGCTCTGGCGGCAGCGCTCGAGGGTGGGCGGCAGGGCCGGCGCGAGCGCGTCGAGCGTGGCGATGGCGCGCGCGATGTCGCCCTCCAGCGTGCGGAGCGCCGCGCGGGCGATGGTCTCGACCTCGCGTGCGAAGGGGATGTCCGACGGCGCCCGCTCGACCTGGTAGACGAGCAGGTCGAACGCGTGGGGCGTGCCCACCTGGAGCGCCCCTTCGAGCAGCGTGACGAGGAGCTCCCCGTGGATGGGGGCGTTCGGCGCGGCGCGGAGGGCGCGCAGCCCCTCCTGGACGACCGCCGCCGCGCGGTCGGGCCGGCCCTCGTTGCGGAGGCGCGTGGCCGCGGCGAGCGCCGCCGCCGGGACCTCCCGCATCGCCTCGGCCGCGAGCAGGTGGAAGATCCGGGCCGGGTCGTCGGAGGGGAGCGCCTGCGCGAGGGCGCGGTGCACCGCGAGGCGTCGCTCCTCCGGCCACGCCGCCCCGCCGTGGGAAGCCCGGGTGGCCTGCAGGCGGCCTCCCGAGAGGGTCCGAACGAGTCCGCGGCGCTCGAGCTCGGCCACGTCGGCCTCGAGCAGCCACCGCGGTCGATCGAGGGCGGTCGCCACGGCATCGACGGTCGCCTCGGCCGAGGCGAGGTCGATGGTCACCAGGACGTCCTCGAGCGCAGGGTCCTCGGGCCCGGCCTCCCCGGCCCCCCGCACGGGGTCCGCCGCCACCCTCAAGCCGCTCGCCAGCCGTTCGATCGCGTCGCGCCCCACGATCCACCGGTCGCCCTCGCGGCGGGCGAGGCCCGCGCGCTCCCAGGCGCCCAGCTCCGCCGCCACGCGACCCGGGCGTCCCTCCGTCCGCACCGCGAGCTCGCGGGCGGCGTCCTCCCGCAGGTGGTGGATGCGGTCGTGACCGGCGAAGAGCTCGCGCAGGGTGCCGAGCGGGAGCGGCTCGAGCACGATCCCGGCGTCCGCACGTCCCTGCCTTCCGCGGAGCACCGCGCCGGCGCCGCGGCTCGCGTCGAGCGCGGCCGAGGAGAGCCGGTCGAGCGCGTCCGCGTCGTCGGCCACCACGACGGTTCCCCCCGCGAGGGTCGCCGAGAGCCTCCACTCCACGTCCTTGCGCACGTCCTCCACGCTCGCCCCGGGAGGGGTGCGCGGATCGCCGAGCGACAGGAGGAGGCTCTCCAGCGGACGCCGGCCCGGCGGCACGCGCAGCACGCGCCGTCCCTCGCGCTCGAGCACGGCGCACGCCTCCGCGAGGGTGCGCGTCCGGCCGGACCCGGGAGGCCCGACGACGTCCTCCGAGCGCCCCTCGCGTGCGGCCCGCACCAGCGCGTCCACCACGTCGCGGGGCCCGAGCCAGGGCAGGGACGTCGCGCCCGATCCACCGGGTGCGGACGCGTCGAGGATCTCGAGGGCCGCCCGCGCCGAGGGCGGGCGCTCGGCGGGGTCGATCCGCAGCAGGCGGTCCACGAGGTACGCCACGGAGCGCGGCACGTCCGGCGCCACCGAGAGCAGCGGCGGCGCGGGGACGCCGCGCCGGGCGGCGAAGAGCTCGGCGATCGTCTCCTGCGGGTGCGGCGTGCGGCCCGAGAGCGCCTCGAAGAGCATGACGCCGACGGCGTAGAGGTCCGAGGCCGTCGAGGCAGGCCGGCGCTCCACCTGCTCCGGCGCCAGGTACTGCGGCGTGCCCGCGATCGTGCCCGCGCGGGACGGGTCGTCGGGCGCCTCGGGGCCCGCCGACAGCCCGAGATCGAGGACCACCGGCAGCCCGTCCGCGTCCACGAGCACGTTGCCCGGCTTGAGGTCTCCGTGCACCACGCCGGCCCAGTGCATGCGCACCAGCGTCTCGAGGAGCGCGATGGTGGTCCGTTCGACCCGCGCCCAGGGCACCGGCGGCGTCGGCGTCCCCGGGAACGGCGAGCCGCGCACCCGCTCCATGACCAGGTACGCGGCCTCCCCCTCGACGCCGTCGTCGAGGAGCTGCACCACGCCCGGCAGCCGCAGCCACCGGAGCGTCGCCGCCTCGCGCCGCGCGCGCGCGAGGTCCACCGCGCGGCCCGAGGGCAGCACCTTCACCGCGACCTCGGCGCCCGTGAGCTCGTCGAGCGCCAGCCAGACCGCGCCCGCGCCGCCTCGCTCGAGAGGCTCGCCCACGCGGTACCGTCCCGCGAGCCGTGTGCCCGTGGACAGCCTCGGCGGCTCGATCAGCGCTCCCGACTCGGTCGGGCCCGTCCCGTCCGCGCGACTCCCCCGCGCGGCCCCGAGATCGAGCGCCGTCGGCGGATGGAGGAACGCCCGCGCGTCCTCGCCCGCGTCGAGCAGGGCCAACGCCGTGGCCATGGCCGGGCCGTTGCCCCGCGAGGCGCGCCGCACGAACTTCCGCCGCGCCGTCGGCGTGACGCGCAGCGCCGCCAGGTAGAGGCGCCGGGCGTCGGGGGGGTCGCGGCGGCTCACGACAGCGCCCGCCGCAGCCAGGCCCGCGCGAACTGCAACAGGCGCTCGCCCGTCCGTCGCGACACGCCGACCGCCTCCGACGCCACGTGGACCGGCAGCCCCCCGAAGAAGTGGAGGTCCACGAGCGTCGCGGCCACCGGGTCCACGAGCGCGAACCGCTCGAGCTGCTCGTCGAGGTCGAGCAGGCCTTCGCTGCGGCGCTCGTACGCGTCCGCCAGGTCGTCGAGCGGGACGCGCGCGCGGTCGCCTCCGCGCTTGTCCGCCGTGCGCGCCCGGTGGTGGTCCACCAGCACCTGGCGCATCGCGCGCGCCGACACGGCCAGGAAGTGCGATCGCCCCTGCCAGTCCACGGGCTGCGCGCCGGCGAGCTTGACGAACGCCTCGTGGACGAGGGCCGTCGTCTGCAGCGAGTCGCGCTCGCTGCCGTGCCGGGCGAACACGCGCCCCGCGACGGCGCGGATCTCGTCGTAGAGCGCGGCGTACACCCGGCGACGCGCATCCTCGTCCCCCGCGGCCATCTGCCGAAGCAGCCGCGTGACGTCATCCACGGGGTCGTCCGGCTCGCCCACGATGACGGAGCCCTCCCGACGGGAGCGGATTGTCCGGGGGATGCCCCCCCGGTACAAGCCGGCTCTCCGGGGGGCGATGGGGGGGGCGACGCAAGGCGACATCCGACGGGACTCCCGGGAGGTCGCCGCGCGACCCGCCCCCAAGAGGACGGAATCCAGACCCCGACCCCGCCAAACCGGTGATGACGGCCTCGGGACGACGAGAGAGAGAAGCCGTGGCGGAGGTCGGAGGCGCCGGGACGAGAGGGGGCGGAGGCGCCGAGGAGGAGCGGGGCGGCGGGGGGAGGAGTCTGCGAGATCCCTTTCCCGCATGGCGGTTGCCCTCCCCGACGGTGCGCTCCCCGCGCCCGCCGCGGCGCTGCGCCGCGGGGGGCCGGGTTGCGGCGACGGATCGCGCCGCCGACCCGCCTTCGGCGGTCTACCGGCCGCGGCCTCCGGAGCGCGCGCCTGTCAGTGCGCACGCTCTTCTGCACCCGCAGCGTCGGTGTGCTCGAACTGAGGTGCACGGGGGAGGGCCGGACGCAGGCCCGCCGCGAGTGAGGGCGTAGCCCGAAAGTAGCGGCGGGCTCCCCCCCGGCCGCCTCCGTCAGCGGTCGCGCTGGGGGCCCCGCCCGCCGGGGCTGCGGCGCTCTTCTCGAGGGCCCTGGCGAGGGCGAGGAAGTGCCCGGCGGGCTCGTTGCCGAAGTCCGGTAGGCCGCCACGTGATTCTCGGCCACGGTGCGGTACACGCGCGCGGCCTTGGCTCCGTTCCCCGGCGTCACCTCCACCCCGGCCGCGCGTCCCTCGGCGTCGAGGGCGTCGGAGAACTCCTTGCGGAGACGCCGCACGACGTCCTCTCGAGCTGATCTGCCGGAGGGGGGGGATGATCACGGAACGGGAATCGTGTTGTCCCTGAAGATCCCCCGCACGGCCTCCTTGTTCTCGGGCATCGCGGCGTCCACGTACAGGGGAACGAGCTCCGTGATGCTGTTCTTGACTCCGTTGTCGAGGAAGACCCGGAACACGAACACCGGGTCGATCCACCAGATCCAGTCCTGCCCGTCGGCATGGCGATCCAGCAGGTCCCACAGCGCCGCGGCGACCCAGGTCTCGTTGCTCGGGCCGTTGCAGATGTTCGCCTTGTCCGGCGACTCGATCTCGAATCCGCCCACGCTCGGCCTCTCGGCGTTCTCCCCATCGACGACCCAGAACGGAACCACGTTGGCGAACCCTTCCGAGAGGGCGAGTCCTTCCGTATAGCACCTGTCCAAACTATGGGACCCGGAGGAGTCCTTCGGCGCCTGGTTCTTCCAGAACTTGTACATCAGTTGGTGGGTGAGCTCGTGCATCACGGTGAACGCGTCCGCGTGCCTCGCGAGGAGCCAGACGTCCCCGCCCGGGCTGGCACAGCTCCACACCTGCGTCCCGCCGCACATGTAGCTCGTGTTCGGGTACCTGAGCTTCAGGGGCTGGTCTCGGATCACGTTCACGTTTGCGGTCGCAAGGCGCCACCAGTACTGCATCGCCCACTCGTAGACCTCCCCCAGTCCCGGGACCTGGCCGCCGTCGGAGAGGTCGATCGTGTATCCACCGACGTCGTGCCCCCCCGGCCGGATCCCAGCGACGTCCTGCCTCCACCAGTACCCATGATCGTCCGAGTCCATCGTCGACACGTACTGACCGCCACAGCAGTAGTCGATCCAAACGCGCTGGCCCTGGTAGCCCGTCGCCGGGTTGATGTCGAGCTTCCACCTGCCGTTCGATTCGACGAAGACTTCACCGATGTTCTGCTGCCAGTCGTCATTGTGGAACCACCACACGCGGACGATCCAGTTCCACGCTCCGCGCAGGCTCCCGCCGCGCGCGCGGAAGCAGGCCGTGCCGGAGATCGAGTAGGCCGCGGCGCGCGCCGCGGCGCTCCTCTCGTCGGCCGGAGCACGCGGCTTCAGGATCTCGAACGTCGGCGCGGGCCGCCCGCGGACGGCCGCGAGACTCGCGCGCTCCTCGGAGGTCATGGGCGCCGGGACCCCCATGGGCTGGACGTAGAGGCCGCGAGCGCGCGACCTGGCCGGCTCCCCGTAGAGCTCCTCGTACGTCGCCGGTACGAGCCGCGGACCGCCGAGCTCTCTGCGGTCCCCCTCCCTGCGGAAGTACAGGTCCACGGGCTGCGTCCCGAGCCTCACACCGCTGTCCGCGAACACATCGAGGTAGAGCATGACTTGCTGTCGCTCCTTGTCCGCGAGCGCGACTCGGAACGGAATCGCGGCGGAGCCGGAGGCGGAGATCGGCGTCGTCCCTTGCGAGGGCCGCGTGCGCGGCCCGTGGTCCCTGTCCCACGCGCCGAGCAGGCGTAGCGCTACGTCGAGGGGCCGGCCGGTGACGTTGCGCACCGTCAAGCGCCCGCTCGCAACGAGCTCACCGACTGCCACGCTCAGATCCTCGACGCTCACGTCGAAGAACCGCGTCGGCGCATGCGCGTCGTGAGAGGTTCCTGCATCCAGACGACCGCGCGGCATGTTCTGCGTCATGATCCGTCCTCCTGTGCAGCGGCCGAGAGGCCGCAGCTGTTGTCCGTAGGTTCTTGCCTGAGCGACCCGGTGCCGTCCGGACGGGAGCGCCAGCAGCTCGGCCGGCGCGCCGTCAAGACGGAGTACCAACTGACCCCAAGACCCTCGCTGCGGCGCTCGTACGCATCCGCCAGGTCGTCGAGCGGAATGCGCGCGCGATCGCCTCCCCGTACGTCCGCCGTGCGCGCCCGGTGGTGGTCCACCGGCACCTGGCGCATCGCGCGCGCCGACACGTCCAGAAGGTACGATCGTCCCTGCCAGTCCACGGGCTGCGCGCCGGCGAGCTTGACGAACGCCTCGTGGATGAGGGCCGTCGTCTGCAGCGAGTCGCGCTC
>CAZJJQ010000022.1:0-17734 GCA_964546345.1 uncultured Planctomycetales bacterium | reverse complement strand
CCCCGCGCCCCCATCCCTCCCCCCCCCGGGCCGCCCCGTGCGCGCTCCGGTCCGCGCGCCGCCCCGGGCCCTTCGTCCTCCCCCGGTCGCGCGCGCGCCCGTACGATCGGCGGCCCTCCCTCCCTCACCCGGAATCTTCGCCCGATGCGCATCCTCCTCGGCAGCGGCGGCCTCTCGACGAAGGCACGGCAGGAGGCGTGGAGGTCGGAACTCTCCGACTTCCTCGGCCCCGTGCAGCACGTGCTCTTCGTGCCGTACGCGCTGGCCGACCACGAGGGCTACACGCGGATGGTCGCCGAGCGCGGATTCCAGGCCGGCCGCACCCTCGCCGGGCTCCACCGCGCGAAGGACCCGCGCCGGGCCGTCCGCGAGGCGGAGGCCGTGTTCGTCGGCGGCGGCAACACCTTCCGCCTGCTCGACCGGCTCCAGCGCGAGCGCCTCCTGCCCGTGCTCCGCGCCCGGGCGCGCGCCGGGATGCCCTTCGTCGGGATCAGCGCCGGGACCAACGTCGCGTGCCCCACGATCCGCACGACGAACGACATGCCGATCGTGTGGCCGAAGCGGGTCGAGGCCCTCGGGCTCGTCCCCTTCCAGGTGAACCCGCACTACGTGGACGGGGCGTACTACCTCAAGCGGGGCACGCGGTACCAGCCCTACGGCGGGGAGACGCGGGACGTCCGGCTCGCCGAGTTCCACGAGATGAACGAGGTGCCGATCCTCGCCCTGCGGGAGGGCTCCATCCTGCGCGTCGAGGGGACCCGTGCGCGGATCGTGGGGGCGGCGGGGGCCAGGCTGTTCCTGCGAGGGAAGGCCCCCGCGGACCTGCCCGTGGGCGCCGACGTCTCGAGGCTCCTGCGAGCGTGAGCGCGGGGCCCTCGCCCGCGCGCGGGCGCCGCTGCTACGATCCCCCGCGCCCCCGGGATCCTCCGACGATGCGCCCCTCCTTCCGCGCCCTGTCCATGCTGCTCGTGCTCGCGTGGACGCTCGTCCTCGTGCGGCCCCTCGGCGCCGAGGAGCCCGAGGACCGGATGAAGCCCGGGCACTGCGGGTGCTCCGAGGGCAAGGCGTGCTGGCACTACCTGCGGACGCCGCTGCGGCCGCCGGAGGACCCCTGCCGCTGCGGCCTCTGCGCCGCGAAGGGCGACTGCTCGACGAAGGACCGGCCGGAGGGGTGGTCGGGCGACTGCATGGGGTCGCAGAAGCTGCCGTGCTTCTGGAAGCGCCACGCGGCCTCCTGGGGCATCCGCTGCTCCGCCTGCCTCGCCGACGACGAGTGCCACGCGTGCGACGGGGTGGCGGCGCTGCCCGACGCGGCGGCGGCCGAGACCGCGAAGGCCCAGCTCGCCAAGGAGGGGAGCACGGCGAAGCGCCCGATCACGCTCGGCTGGACCAGCCACTTCTACGTCGTCACCGACATCCCGCGGCTGAAGCTCCTCACGCAGGGCGGCGCCCCGCGGGTGGCGGAGCAGCACGAGCTGGTCCACCTCTTCCTGGAGCGGGCCGAGAAGGCCTACGACGACTTCGAGAAGTGGTTCGGCGGCGACATCTCCCTGGGCAAGCCCATGGCGATCTACCTGCCCGAGCGGACGGCGATCAAGGAGAAGTGGCAGGCGCAGTACTTCGGCAACGCCAAGACGGACATGATGTACGGCGGCGGCGCGGGCCGCATCGCGGGCGGCTTCTGCGGGAACGGCTTCGTGGTGTCGGGCGACGAGGCGGGCTCCGACCACGACCTCCACGGCAACGTGCGCCACATGATCGGGCACATCCTCTTCTCGTGCTGGCACGGGGTGGACCCGTACCAGAAGAAGTGCCCGAAGTGGGCGTTCGCCGGCGCCGCGGACTGGCTCTGCAAGCTCGAGCCGGCGTTCCGCGACTGGACCACCTTCTGCCAGGACGAGGGCGGGTCGGCGAACGGCAGCGGCAAGGACTGGGACAAACGGGCGGCCGTGATCGCCGCGGGCCGGCGCGACGCGATCGAGAAGCTCTTCACGGTCCCGTCCCTCTCGGGGCTCTCCTACCAGGACCTCGTGCGGTCGTGGTCGTACATGGACGTGATGCTGCGCGAGGACCGGGAGCGCTGGCTGGCGGCGCTCAAGGGCATCCGGGAGGGCCGGGAGCCGGCGGCGGCCTTCCAGGAGGCCCTCGGGATGTCCCCGGACGAGTTCGACAAGCGCTGGGCCGACCGGCTCCTCGGCCGGCGCAAGACCATGGCGGACGTGCCGAAGGACGCGCGCGTGCCGGTCGGCGACGGCCCGGACGCGAACCTGCGGCGCCGGCTGAAGGAGGAGCAGGACCCCCTGATCCTCGGCGCCCTCATCCGGGGGCTCGACAAGGTCACGGACCCGAAGATCGCCGAGCTCGTCTGCGGCCGGCTCGACGTGGACAGCGACCTGGTGCGCGAGTCCACCGTGATGCTGTTCGAGCGGACCGAGGCGCCCGCCGTCGTCGAGTGGCTGCGGACGGCGGGGCTCGCCGACCCGTCGCCCCTCGTGCGGGCCCACGTCGCGCGGGCGCTCGGGGGCCTGAAGGTGGCCGCCGCCCGCCCCCGGCTCGAGGCCCTCCTCGACGACCCGCACTGGCTGGTGCGGGCCAACGCCGCCCAGGCGCTGGCCGGGATCGCCGACCCCGCGTCCCTCCCCGTCCTGATCGCGAAGGTGGAGGATCCGAACCCGAAGGCCTGGATCGCGAAGGCGGACGCCCTCGCGACGTTCGGCCCCGCCGCCTCCGCCGCGACCGTCCCCGTGGCCGCCCGCCTGGGCGCCAGCGACTGGCAGGTCCGCCTCACCGCGTGCCGGGCGCTGGCGGTCCTGGGCGACAAGGAGGCCGTCACCCCCCTGATCGACCGGCTCGAGACCGAGGGGGGGCGCCTGCGCCGGGAGCTCCACAAGGCCCTGCGCGCCGTCACCCACGAGACCTTCTCGGAGAACGCCCAGACCTGGCGGGACTGGTGGAAGAAGCAGCAGCCGAAGGGCATCCCGCAGGACCTCCCGGCGCCCAACCCCGAGGACGACCGGTACGCGAAGCCCAAGAAGCCGGGCCCGGACGAGCCGACCTACTACGGGAAGCGGATCTTCAGCCAGGCGGTCCTGTTCGTGATCGACCTGTCGAAGTCGATGGACCAGTTCATCGAGGTCCCCCCGGACGCCCAGGCGAAGCTCGGCAAGCTGCCGGCGGGTCCCCGCATCCAGGTCGCCAAGGCGGCCGTCCGGGAGGCCATCGGCAAGCTCGACCCCCGCGCCCGGTTCAACGTCGTCTTCTTCTCCACGGCCGTCCGGCCCTGGTCGAAGACCCTGGTGGGGGCCGCCCCGGGCACCAAGGACCAGGCCCTGTCCGCGATCGGGGCCGCCGCCCTCGAGGACGAGACGAACATCTTCGGCGCGCTGCGGGCCGCCGTCGGCCTGCACGAGAAGTCCACCCTGGCCGCCGACCTCGACCCGATCCCCGACACGATCTACTTCCTGACCGACGGCACCCCCACCCGCGGCGAGATCACGGACATGGACACGATCCTGTCCTGGATGCGGGACGTGAACCGCTTCGCCAAGGTGGACCTGCACGTCATCGCCATGGGCAACGTGGGCGTGGACCTGCGGTTCCTCGAGAGCCTCGCCGCCGAGAACGGGGGCGAGTTCATCCACGTGCCCGACAGCGAGGGGAAGGCCCCCCCCGCCCCGCCGGTCCCGCCGACGCCGCCCGCCCCCGGGATGGGCGCCAAGTAGGACGGGACCGACGCCCCGGAAGGCCGGACGTGGGGAGGGACGGGCGGCCCGCGGCGGGAGCCCGCCGCACCCGCACGCTCCGGCCCGGCCCGCGACACGAACGTTGCAGCGCACCGCCGCGCGAATTCGGGCGGAGGAGGCGGGCCACGGAGTACCCTACGCGGATGCCCAGCATCCTCGAGTCGGCTCCGGAGAGCGAGGCGCTCCCGGTCGCCGAGGTGGCCGATCGCCCCGCGGTCGCCGCGTCCTTCCCGTCCGGTCGCCCCCGCCTCATCCCCACGCTCTACTTCGGCGGCATCCACCTCGCGTGCCTCGCGGTCCTCTGGGTCGGCTTCAGCTGGACCGCCCTCTGGGTCTGCCTCGCGCACTACGCGCTGCGGATGTTCGCCATCACGGCCGGCTACCACCGCCTGTTCGCGCACCGCAGCTACACGACGAGCCGCATCTTCCGCTTCTTCCTCGCCGTGCTCGGGACGCTGGCGCTCCAGAAGGGACCGCTCTGGTGGGCTTCGGTGCACCGGCAGCACCACCGCGCCTCCGACACGCCCGAGGACGTCCACTCGCCCGTCCAACGCGGCTTCTGGTGGGCCCACGTCGGCTGGATCCTCGGCTCCGACCACAGCAGCACCGACTTCGAGCGCATCAAGGACTTCGCGAAGTACCCCGAGCTGCGCTGGCTCGACCGGCTGCACTTCATCGCGCCGGTCCTGCTCGGGTGGGGCCTCTACGCGCTGGGCGCCCACTGGGCGGTCACGCGTCCCGAGCTCGGCACGAGCGGGCCGCAGCTCCTCGTGTGGGGCGTCGCGGTCAGCACCGTGCTCCTCTATCACGGCACGTGGTCGGTGAACTCGATCCTCCACCTCTGGGGCCGCCGCCGCTACCGGACGCGGGACGCGAGCCGCAACAACCTCTGGGTGGCCCTCTACACGTTCGGCGAGGGGTGGCACAACAACCACCACCGCTTCCAGAGCAGCGAGAAGCAGGGCTTCTTCTGGTGGCAGATCGACGTGTCCCACATGGTCCTGTGGCTCTTCTCCCGGGTCGGCCTGGTGTGGGACCTCAAGCGCCCGCCGCGCTCCATCCTCGAGGAAGGCCGCTACAACCTGTAGTCGCGGCCCGGACCCGCGACGAGGCCACCCGCGCCGGACGCACCGATTCGCGCGGGTCGCGGGTCAGGAGGCTCCGCGGGCTCCCACCTTGAGCTGCGCGACGCACGGCGGGCAGATGCCGTGGGTGAGGCTGAAGGAGCCCTCCCGCGGCACGAAGTGACCGATCGGCAGCCACACGCCCTCGGCCGTCCGCACGCTCTCGCACCACGCGCACACGGGCACGAGGCCGGTGCGGTCGGGCATCGCGAGCAGCTCGTGCACCGGGTAGTCCCGGCGCCGCGCCAGCAGGGCCGCGACGCGGCCGAGAAGCTGCCGCTGCTCCGCGAGGAACTGCTTCCGGAACCGCGCGAGCGCGGCGTGGCTCGTGGCGTCCGCCATGCCGAGCTCGGGGAGCGCGCGACTGCAGTCGTCCACCTGCCGCAGGTTGAGCAGCACCGCCACCGCCATCAGGTCGTACGCCCGACGGGCGAGCTCGCCCTCGCCCAGGCGCTCGAGCGCCTGGGCCAGCAGATCCCCCTGGTGCACGTAGTCGGCCGCCAGGAACGGGTCCCGTTCGACGCTCTCGAGCACCTCGAGCGCGCGTCGTGCCGGGCCCACCGCCGCCTCGCGCGCGCCGAGCTGAGCGTGGACCTCCACCTCCAGGACGAACCGGTGCACCAGCGCGAAGGCCGGCGTGTCCGCGCTCACGCCCGGCCCGCCGAGGAGAGCGAGCGCCTCGGCCGCCCGGCCCTCGAGCAGGAGGACGCGGGCATCGATCATCGCGAGCGCCCAGCGGTAGACCCCGTCCGGCACGCGTCGGGCGTCGAGCGTCCGCCGATAGGCCTCCACATGCGCCCGCGCGTCCGCGGCCTCGCGGCCGAGGTACGCCTTCGTCGCGGCGGCCACGTGGTACTCGAGCTCGAGGTTGGGCAGCGGCGTCGGGGATCGGTCGAGGA
This sequence comes from uncultured Planctomycetales bacterium, assembly GCA_964546345.1. GTDB lineage: Bacteria > Planctomycetota > PLA2 > PLA2 > JAEUHO01 > JAYTCP01. The sequence continues at coordinate 11,968 of CAZJJQ010000022.1, read as the reverse complement.
CCCGCCGCAGCTCTTCGAGCGCCTCCTCCAGGGGCGCCACCACCCGGAGCTGGGAGAGGGCCCCGCACGCCTTCGCGAGCGCGAAGGAGAGCGTGGCGTCCGCGTCTCTCCCCGCCTCGCGCGCCACCGCGGCCAGCCGGGAGGCGAGCGCGTGCGCCTGGACGTAGCGGCCCCCCCGACCGTACAGCGTGGTCAGCGACGCCAACGCGCTTGCGTGGTCCCCGGCGTGCCGCCCGCGGGCCTCCGAGAGCAGGGAGCGAAAAAGGGACTCGGAGGCCTCGAAGTCGCCCTGTTCCGCGAGCCGGCGGCCCTCGAGGATGCGCCGTTGAAACTCCGGCGTGGGCGCGAGCGGGTCCGGGGTGGCCATGGGGCTACCCCTTCCATCGGTCGGAGGGCCGCGGGACTGTGAGGCAGAGCAGCCGGCGCCGGCCGGCCCGGCCCGCCGGTGCGCGGGCCCCGCCGACGGCCCCGAACCGACCACCACGGGTCGCCGTCCGCCCGGGCGGGGCGTAGGCTCCCGCCACGCGTACGGGGGGCCCCCACCCGCCGACGCCGCTCCCGGAGGCCCGTGTGCGCATCGCCGTCGTCGGTGGAGGGATCTCGGGCCTCGGCGCCGCCCTGCCCCTCGCGCGCGCGCACGACGTCGTCCTCTTCGAGGCCGACGATCGCCTGGGCGGGCACGCCCACACCCACGACGTCGAGCATGGGGGCCGGCGGTGGCGGCTCGACACGGGCTTCCTCGTCTTCAACACGACGACCTATCCGTCCTTCTGCGGCCTCCTGGACGAGCTCGGCGTCTCCTCGATCGAGAGCGACATGGCGCTGTCGATCCGATGCCGCGCCTGCCGCCTCGAGTACGCGCTGCGGGGCCCCTCGGCGCTCTTCGCGCAGCCGCGCAACCTGGTGCGCCCGGGCTTCTACCGGCTGTTCCTCGACCTCCGCCGGCTCTTCCGCGAGGCGCGCGCCTTCCTGGACGGCCCGGCCCCCGGCGCCCCCCCCGTTCCCGAGGCCGATCCCACCGTCGGCGAGTTCCTCGACCGCGGCCGGTACGGCGAGGAGCTCACCCGCCACTGGCTGCTCCCCACCGCGAGCGCGCTCTGGTCGGCCTCCACGGGCGACATCCGCGCGTACTCGGCCCGCATGCTGTTCGCCTTCTTCCGCAACCACGGGTTCCTGCAGCGCCGTCAGCTGCGCTGGCGGACGGTGGCCGGCGGCAGCCGGTCCTACGTCGAGGCGATCGCGCGTCGACTGGGGGACCGCGTGCGGCTCTCCTCCCCCGTCGAGCGCGTCGCGCGCGTCGCGGGTGGCGTCGAGGTCACCGTCGCCGGCCGCCCCCCGGAACGGTTCGACGCGGTCGTGCTCGCCTGCCACGCCGACCAGGCGCTCGCCGCCTGGGCCGACGCCGACCCCGCGGAGCGCGCCCTCCTCGGTCGATTCCGGTACGCCCGGCACCGCGTGACCCTCCACACCGATCGATCCTTCCTCCCTCGCGCGCGCCGTGCGTGGAGCGCCTGGAACTGCGACCTGGCCGACTGCCGCGACGACGCCGCCCCGGCCTCGCTCACCTACTTCCTCAACCGCCTGCAGGGCCTCGAGACGGAGACCCCGTTCTGCGTCACGCTCAACCCCGACCGCCCGCCCGACGGCACCCTCGCCGAGCTCTCCTACGCGCACCCGACGCTGACCGCGGACGCCGTGGCGGCGCAGGCGCAGCTGTCGGCGCGCAACGGGAGGCAGGGGCTCTGGTTCGCCGGAGCGCACCTGCGCAACGGGTTCCACGAGGACGGGCTGTGGTCGGGAGAACGGGTCGCCGAGGGGCTGGGGGCTCCCGCGGCCGGCAGACGTCCCCGGGAGGCAGGGGGCGGCGGGGGCACGACGTGACCGCCACCCTGCGCCACGGCGCGATCTACGAGGGGGTCGTCTGGCACGCGCGCGAGCTCGCGCCGGCCCACGCGTTCCGACGCCGCCTCTCCATGCTCTACCTCGACCTCGACGAGCTCCCCGCGCTCGCGCGCGCGACCCCGCTCCTCGGCGCCGACCGACGTCGCCCCGTCGAGCTCCGGACCGGCGACCACTTCCGCGGCCCGTCCCGCGACCTCCGCGACCGGCTCGCCGCGGCCCTCGCCACGCGGGGCCTGCCGCGCCCCGCGGGGCCCGTCCGCGTGCTCACCCAGGGCCGGGTCCTCGGGTGGGGGTTCAACCCCGTGTCGTTCTGGTGGGCGCACGACGCGCACGGCGAGCTCCTCGCCTGCGTGGCCGAGGTGAACAACACCTTCGGGGATCGGCACCCGTACGTGCTGCCCGCGGCCGAGGCCGAACGCACGCCCCTCGGCTTCGCCTGGACCGTCCGCAAGCGCATGCACGTCTCCCCGTTCCTGGAGCTCTCGGGCGCCTACCGCTTCGAGCTCTCCGATCCCGGCGAGGCCCTCGTCGTGCGCGCCACCCTCTCGCAGGGCGACGCGACGCGCCTGCGCGCCGGCTTCGAGGCGCGGCGCACGCCCCTGTCGAGCCGGGCGCTCCTCGGCGCCCTGCTCCGCCTCCCGGCGATGCCGTGGCAGGTGTGGACCTCCATCCACGTGCAGGCGCTCCGCCTCTGGCGGAAGGGCGCCCGCTACCACCCCCGGCCTCCCTATGCGCCCTTCGCCTCCGACGGAGCGCGGGGATGAGCGGGGCCGGCGAAGCCTCCCTCCGGGGCGGTGCCGTCGCGGCGACGGCCGACCCGGCTCCCGTGCGCCGGCTCGGCTTCGTCGATCGCCGGCTGCGGGCGAAGGTGCTGGAGAGCCTCGGCGCCTGGCGCCTGGGGCACCTGACGCTCGTGCTCCCCGACGGCGCCCGCCTCGAGGCGGGCCCGGCCGACGGAAGCCCGCGCGGCACGATCTCGATCCACGACGAGCGCTTCTTCCGCAAGGTGGCGCTCCGCGGACGCCTGGGGCTCGGCGACGCGTACGTGGACGGCGACTGGTCGGCGGACGACCTCCCCGCGGTCCTCGAGCTCGGCGTCCGCAACCGCTCGGCCGCCCGCCTTCCCTGGCTCGCGCGGCTGCGCGCCCGCTTCGGCGAGCGCCGCCCCGTGAACGACCGCCCGGGCAGCCGCCGGCACATCCGGGCGCACTACGACCTCGGCAACGAGTTCTTCGCCCTGTGGCTCGACCCCACCCTGACGTACTCGGCGGCGATGTTCGCGGCGCCGGACGAGGACCTCGAGACCGCCCAGCTCCGCAAGCTCGAGACGCTGGCCCGCAAGGCGGGCGTGCGCGCGGGCGACCGCGTGCTCGAGATCGGGTGCGGCTGGGGCTCGTTCGCGATCCACGCGGCGACGACCCGGGGCTGCCGCGTCACGGCGCTCACGCTCTCGGAGGCGCAGCACCGCGTCGCCACGGAGCGGGTCCGGGCCGCGGGCGTCGCGGACCTCGTCGAGGTGCGGCTGCAGGACTGGCGCGACACCGCGGGGTCCTTCGACCGGATCGTGTCCATCGAGATGTTCGAGGCCGTGGGCCGCCGCTTCTGGGCCCCCTGGTTCCAGGCGATCGACCGCCTGCTGGCGCCGGGCGGGGTGGCGGCCTTCCAGGCGATCTGTCATCCCGACCGGGGCTTCGAGGCGTACGCGCGTCACCGCGACTGGATCGAGCGGCGGATCTTCCCCGGCTCGCTCCTCGGCTGCCTGCGCGTCTTCACGGACGTGCTCGCGCGGGACACCGCGCTGCGGATCCACGCCGTGGAGGACGTGGGCCTCGACTACGCCGAGACCCTCCGCCGGTGGCGGACGCGGTTCCTCGAGCGCGTGGACGCCGTGCGGGCCCTCGGCTTCGACGAACGGTTCGTCCGCACCTGGGAGTACTACCTCGCGGTGTGCGAGGGTGCGTTCCGCGCCCGCCACCTCTCCGATCTCCAGATCGTCCTGTGCCGGGAGGGCGATGCGCGCCTGCCCGTCCCGGACCGGAGCCCCCGCCCATGACGGCCCCCGCCGCCCCCCCCCTCCCGGACGTCTCCGCGCTCGCCGACCTCGTCCTCGTGGACGACGACGGTCGCCCCGCCCGCGTGGGCGACGCGTGGAAGGACCGCGCCGTCGTGCTGGCGTTCCTGCGGCACTACGGGTGAATCTTCTGCCATCGGCGGTTCGCCGAGCTCCTGGAGCACCGCACGCAGCTCGAACGCCTGGGGGCGGGTCTCGCCGTCGTCGGGCTGGGGAGCCCCGCGTTCGCGAAGGGCTTCCGCGCGAGCACGGGCTGGGACGGGCCCCTCTTCGTGGACGCCACGGGCGCCGCGTACGCGGCCGCGGCGCTGCGACGCCTGCGGCCGTGGAGCCTGTTCCGCCCCCGGATGATCCGCAACGCGATGCGCGCCCGCAAGGAAGGGTTCCGGCAGACGAAGGTGCAGGGCGACCCCTGGCAGCTCGGGGGGACCCTCGTCGTGGCGCCCGGCGACCGCGTCCTCTACGCGTGGCGCAACACGAACGCCGACGACGACGCGCCCCTCTCCGAGGTCCTCGCCGCCCTCGGGAGGCGCCGGGGATGAGCGGCTTCCTGCTCGTGGGCCTGGGGACCGCCCTGTGCGTCGCGGGGATGGCGGTCCTGTGGGCCGTCGGGCGGCGCATCGCGAACTGGAGCCTCGTGGACCCGGGATGGGCGGCGTGCCTGGTGCTGCTCGCGGGGCTGTACGCCCTCCTGTCCGACGGAGCCCCGCTCCGCCGCGGGGTCCTCGCCGCGGCGGTGGCGGCATGGGGCGGACGGCACGTGGCGCTGCTCCTCGTCCACCGCGTGATCGGGCACCCGGAGGAGGGCCGCTACGTCGAGCTGCGCAGGACGTGGGGCCCGGGGGCGTTCTTCCTGTTCTTCCAGGCGCAGGCGCTGCTCGCGGTGCTCCTGTCGGGCCCCTTCCTCCTCGTGGCCGGGAACGCGACGGACGGCCCCCACCCCCTCGAGCTCGCCTCGCTCGCGCTCTTCGCGCTCGCGCTGGCGGGCGAGGCGCGGGCGGACGCGGACCTCGCCCGCTGGAGGCGCGCGCCCGGGAACCGGGGGAAGACGTGCCGCACGGGCCTCTGGGCCTGGTCGCGGCATCCGAACTACTTCTTCGAGTGGCTCGTGTGGTGCGCGTTCGCGCTGGCCGCCGCGGCGGCACCCGGGGGAGGGTGGGCCGTGTACGCGCCGATCCTCCTGCTCCTGCTGCTGCTCTTCGTGACCGGGATCCCGCCGTCGGAGCGGCAGGCCCTCCGGACCCGGGGCGACGACTACCGCGCCTACCAGCGCACCACGAGCGCGTTCGTGCCGTGGCCGCCGAGGCGGGGGTAGCGCCGTGCTCCTCGAAGGGCTCGTCACCCGCCGACTCGTCCCGGAGCGCCTCGTGCGCGCCCGCATCCGCGGGCTCCTCCGCGCGCGCCTCGCCGCGTGCGCGCGCGAGGGCGACTCGGGCACGCAGGCGTTCCTTGCGCGCAGGCGGGAGGGCCCGATCGCGCGGCACACGGAGGCCGCCAACCGCCAGCACTACGAGGTCCCCGCCGCCTTCTACCGGCTCGTGCTCGGCCCGCGCCTGAAGTACTCGGGGGGGCTGTGGCCCACGGGCGACGGCGACCTGGCCGCCTCCGAGACCGCGATGCTCGATCTCTCCATCGATCGGGCGGGCGTCCGCGACGGGCAGCGCGTGCTCGACCTCGGCTGCGGGTGGGGCGCGTTGACGTTCCGGCTCGCCGAGCGCTTCCCGACGGCCGAGATCGTGGGCCTCAGCAACTCGCGTTCGCAGCGGGCCCACATCGAAGCCGAGCGCGCGCGCCGGGGGCTGCGCAACGTCACGATCCTCACGCAGGACGTCAACGCCTTCGCGCCGCCCGGCACCTTCGACCGCGTCCTCTCGGTCGAGATGTTCGAGCACCTCTGGAATCACGAGGCCCTGCTCGCGCGCATCGCCGCCGTGCTCCGGCCGGGCGGCGCCGTGTTCCTCCACGTCTTCGCGCATCGACGGTTCGCGTACGCGTTCGAGGACCGGGGCCCGTCGGACTGGATGGCGCGCCACTTCTTCACGGGCGGGTGGATGCCCTCCCACGGCGCGTTCGACGGCCTCGAGGGCCCCCTGGTGCGCGAGGCGAGCTTCGTGGTGGACGGCACCCACTACGCGCGGACCGCCCGGGCGTGGCTCGCGCGCCTCGAGGCCGCGCGCGCGGACCTGCTCCCGATCCTCGAGGCCACCTACGGGCGCGGGGAAGGCCCGCGGTGGCACGCGCGCTGGCGGCTCTTCTTCCTCGCCTGCGAGGAGCTGTTCGCGTTCGACGGGGGCGCGGAGTGGATCGTCTCGCACCATCGGCTCGTGCCGCGGACGGCGCACGGCGGGCAGGCCGAGCCGATCACGCCGGCTCCTCGTCGAGGAAGTAGTTGAAGTCCTGCGCGGCCTCGCCCGCGTGCAGCACGGCGAAGGCATCCGCGGGCGTCGTGGCGGCGTAGAGGGAGGTCCGCAGGTCGGGGCTGACGCCCACCACCTGCGCCAGCGCGGCCAGCACGCGGAGGTGGCGGTCCTCGTGCCCCTCCGGGGTGGCGAGCAGGACCACGCAGTGAAGGGGCTTCCCGTCCGGTGTCGGCACGCGGAGCCCCTTGGGGCTGATGCCCATCACCCCGACGACCGTGGCGCTCGCCGCGACCCGCGCGTGAGGGACCGCCAGGCCCTCGCCGAGGCAGGTGGACTGCTCGCGCTCACGCGCCAGGGTCGCGGTGACGATCGCCCTCGCATCGACCGAGAGCTTGCGGGTGCGCACGAGGTGGTCCGCGAGCCTCCCGATCGCCTCCTCCATCGAGGCGGCCTCGAGGCCCGTGACGATGTGCTCCTCGTGCAGGAAGTCGAGCACTCGCGGCCGGTCGAGCCCCGCCTCGCCCGAGCGCACGATCGCGCGTCGCGCGAGGACGGGCCCGAGGATCTCGTTGAGGAGGACCACCGACAGCACGACCGACAGCACGACCTGGTGCAGGGGCGCGAGCGTCGCGTCCTCCGTGACGAGCAGCATCAGGCCCACCGCCAGGCCGGCCTGCGGGATGAGCGCGGGACCGAGATGCCGGCGCAGGGGCTCGGGGGCACGGCCGAGGGTCATGGCCACCCGGGCCGCCACGAGCTTGCCCGCGACGCGCGCCCCGAACACGAGCAGGGCGAGGAGCCCCCCCGCCAGCGCGTGCTCGAACGACAGCTCCGTCCCAGCGACGAGGAAGAACACGGAGAAGATGGCGTGCTCGAAGTCCGCGAACACCACGTGCCCGATCTCCTCCTTCGAGGGGGTCAGGTTGGCCAGCACCATCCCGAGCACGAGCCCCGAGAGGAGGGCGGAGACCCCGAGCTGCGTCGCGAGCCCGGCGACGAGGAGGATCGCCACGAGGGACAGGGCGGTGACGCGATCGGGCCGGACGATCTTCCGGGTGATCAGCACGAGGGCCAGCCCGACGCCCGCCCCCAGCCCCGCCGCCAGGCCGAGCTGACGTGCCGGCTGGAGGACGATCGTGAGCCCTCCCGTCGCCGCGCCCGCGTCCATCTCGGCGCGGACGACGGTGCGGGCGATCTCGAACAGCGTGATGCAGGCGAGGTTGTTGAGCGCGACGCCGGCCAACAGGGTCTTGACGAACACGCCACGCGCGCGGGCCTCGGAGACGAGGGCGAGGATCGTCGCCGGCGCCGTGGACAAGGCGATCGTGCCGATCAGGAGCGCGCCGGTCCAGGGCACGGAGCCCGTGGCGAGCACGACGCCGAACACGAGCGCGGGAGTCAGGACGGCCTCGCAGGCGACGAGGAGCCCCAGCCGGAGACGGGCGTTCGCGAGGCGACGGAACCGGAGGTGGCTCCCCACCGCGACCGCCATCAGGCTGAGCGCGAACTCCAGCACCGCTCGCAGCGAGTGGCCGTGGCCCGGCCCGAACACGCCGAGCACCGAGGGTCCGAGCAGGATCCCCATGAGGATCTGGCCCGTGACGGACGGCAGATGGCACCGCTTGGCGAGGCCTCCCGCCGCCAGGCCGGCGACGAGGACCAGCGCGAGGGTGAGCAGCGTGTTGCCTTCCAAGCGGGGCTCCGGGAGGCCGGGACCGGCCGGGATCAGTGCCCCCGGTGGTCGTGGTCGTGCGGGGGGTCGTGCGCGGGAGCGGCCTCGCCGTGGGCGGCGTGGTCGGGGATGAACGCGACCATCGAGAGGCCCACCGCCACGGCGAGCGCGGTGATCCAGAGGTGGCGCCCCTGCGCGCGGCGGCGCAGCTCGGGCACCAGGTCGGCGCAGGCGACGTAGAGGAAGCCCCCGGCGGCGAGGGGGACGATCTGGTGCTGCACGTCGAACCCGCGGCCCAGCAGCAGCACGAGCAGGGCCCCCGCCACCGCGCCCAGCGCGCAGAGGAAGTTGAGCCCGAGCGCGCGTCGCGGGCTCATGCCCGCGTGGAGGAGCACGCCGAAGTCGCCGAACTCCTGGGGGATCTCGTGGAGCGCCACGGCGAGCGTGACCGCGATGCCGAGCTCGGTGCTCACGAGCCACGCGCCCGCCACCAGCATGCCGTCGATCACGTTGTGGAGGAGGTCGCCGAGCAGGTTCATCCACGCGATCGGGTGGACGTGCCCCGCGGCGTGGTCCCCGAGGTCCTCGCCGTGGTGATGCCAGTGCATCACGCTCTCGATGAGGAAGAACCCGAGGAGCCCGGCCAGCACCCAGCCCGAGAGGGCGGGCGTGAAGCCCCCCGCGTGCTCGACGGCCTCGGGGAGGAGGTGGAGGAAGACGTCCCCGAGCAACGCCCCGACGGCCATCGCCACGAGGGCCGGCAGGAGGCCCCGGAGGCGGGTCGGCCCGAGCGACAGGGTCAGGGCCCCGGCGAAGGAGAGGAACGAGATCGCCACGACGGCGAGCAGGGCGGGGAACGTGGCGGGGGGCACGCGCTGGTTGTACGGTGTCATACCCTCCGCGGCAACCCGCGGCATGGGCGGTTCGGGGGGGGCGGCGCACCTCGCCCTCTCCACGAACGGAGCCCGAACGCCGCCGAAACGCGCGCCGCGACCCGCGGCGCCCCTCGGCTCTCCGGTTCAGATCCGGCCGCGGCTGGTCGATGGCGACCGAGATCGACGGGGGCTCCTCCCCGCCGCGAGGAGCAAACGACCGTGACGACGGGGCAGGGCGCCACACCGCCGGGAGCCGAGGCCGCGTGCGCGTGCCGTCTCGGGGATCCCCTGTCCCCGTGGGATCCGGGCCCGACGGGGTGGCGCGCGTGGAAGTGGACGGGCCTCGCGGCGACGTACGGGGCCGGCTACGTCCTCCTCCGCACCGCGCTCCCCCAGGACCACGCCACGGCGGACCTCGTCCGGATGGCGCTGCTCCCCCTCTCCCTCCTCCTGGTCGTGCTCGCGATCCGCGTCGCGACGGGCTACAGCCCCCGCGGGCACGTGCGGCAGGGGTGGTTGCTGCTCACCACGGCGTTCGCCCTGGGCTTCATCGGCGACGCCTCGCGGTTCGTGCTCGACGGCCTCCTCGGGGTGGACCCGACCAGCAGCCTGGTCGTCGTCCCCTCCCTCCTCTACTACCCGCTCGCCGTGGTCGCGTTCGTCCGGCTGTCGGGCCGCAGCACGAACCGCTCGGAGCGGGTGCGCACTTTCCTCGACGAGTTCACCGTCCTGACGAGCGTCGGCGTGCTCCTCTCCCACCTGGTCGCCATGCCGAAGGTCCGGGCGGGCGCCGCCGACTTCTCGACGCTGTTGCATCCGGTGGGCGACGTCGCGGCCTTCCTCGGGCTCGCGACGCTGCTCCTGCGGCGGGCGACCTGCGTGCCCAGGGGCACGGCCGTCGCGTTCACGGCGGCCACCCTGCTGTCGCTCGCGCGCAGCGGCCTGCGCCCCTACCTGGACGGGCTGGGCGCCGACGGCTCGAAGCTCCTGACCGACGCGCTCTGGCTCGCCGCGAACGTCGCCTACGTCGCGGCGACCGAGCGCCAGGTCGCGGCGCTCTGCAGCGACGCCCAGCGGCGGCCCGCGAAGGCGAACCCGGAGCAGCGCCTCCACCCCCTCCCGTACGCGACCTCCGCCGCCGCGTACGCGATCCTCGTGCTCGAGTGCTGGACGAACCGCAGCAACGCGCCCTGGGACCTCGCGTTGGCCGCCACCGCCATCACCGTGGCCGTGATCGCCCGCCAGCTGCTCGCGGCCCGGGACAACGCCCGGCTCTCGAAGGACCGCGCCGAGCTCCTCGGCGAGGCGAGGCTCTCGGCGCTCGTCCAGCACGCCGCGGACGCCATCTGGATCCTCGACCCCGACGGTCGCATCCGCTGGGCCAGCCCCTCCACCGCCCGCCTCCTCGGCATCGAGCCCGAGCGCCTGGTGGGCACGCCGTTCCCCGAGACCTTCGGGGCGGCGGACCGCGACTGGGCCTCCTCGTTCCTCCAACGCTCCCTGCTCCCCTCCGACCTGCCCGCGCGCGGCGAAGGATGGCTCTGCACCCCGGAGCGGGACGCGGTCGGCCGGTTCGAGATCACCCTCACCAACCTCACGGAGGACGCCCACGTCCGCGGCGTCGTGGCCAACCTGCACGACGTGACCGAGCGCGCCCGTCTCCAGGAGGAGCTCTCCCACCAGGCCTTCCACGACGCCTTGACCGGGCTCCCCAACCGCGCCCTGCTGCACGACCGGGTCGGCCACGCGTTGTCGCGGGCGCTCCGGGCGGGCCGCCCGATGGCCGTGATCCTCGTGGACCTCGACCACTTCAAGAACGTCAACGACGGCCTGGGCCACGGCGCCGGCGACGCCCTGCTCGTGCAGGCCGCGCGCCGCATGCAGGAGCAGCTGCGCGAGGTGGACACCGCGGCCCGCCTGGGCGGCGACGAGTTCGCCGTCGTGGCGGAAGGCCTCACGCGCGAGCAGGCGGTGGCGCTGGCCGACCGCCTCTGCGCCACCCTGCAGGTCCCGTTCGAGGTCGAAGGGCACACGGTGTCGGTCTCGGCGAGCCTCGGCGTCACGGTGGCCTCGCCCGGCGACACGTGCGAGACGCTCCTCCGCAATGCCGACACCGCCATGTACGCGGCGAAGTCGAGCGGCCGCGCGGCCGTACGCGTCTTCGAGGAGACGATGCACGTCCAGGCGCGGGAGAACCTCGAGCTGCAGAACGAGCTGCGCGCCGACATCGAGCGCGGGCGCCTGCGCCTCGACTACCAGCCCATCATCGGCCTCGAGAGCGGCGAGATCGTCGCCGTGGAGGCCCTCGCGCGCTGGACGCACCCGGTGCGCGGCAAGATCCCGCCGGACCGCTTCATCGCGCTCGCGGAGTCCACCGGCCTCATCCTCCCCCTCGGACGGCTGCTCCTCGCCCGCGCGCTCGACGAGATGAAGGCCGCGCGCGGCCAGTGGCCCTCGGGCCAGTCCCCCATCCTCTTCCTCAACGTCTCCGCGCGCCAGCTCGAGGACCCCGAGTTCGTGCCCACGCTCCGCGTCGAGCTGCTCCGGACCGGCGCCGACCCGTCCAAGCTCTGCCTCGAGCTCACCGAGAGCCTCTTCATGCGGCGCTCCGACCACGTGCCCGAGCGCCTCCAGCAGCTCCGCAAGATGGGCGTCCTGATCGGCATCGACGACTTCGGCACCGGCTACTCCTCGCTCAGCTACCTCCACACCCTCCCCCTCGACGTGCTGAAGGTCCCCCGCGAGTTCACCGAGCGCCTGGGCACCGGCGACGGCGGGGAGGTCCTCGCGCAGTCGATCCTCGCCCTCGCGGCGGCCATGCACCTGCGGACCATCGGCGAGGGCATCGAGACCGACGAGCAGCTCCAGGCCCTCCGCCGCCTCGGCTGCGAGATGGGCCAGGGGTACTTCCTCCGCCGCCCCTCCCCGATGGCCGACCTGCTCCGGCCCTTTCGCATCAACGTCGGCGCGCGCGTGGGCTACCTCAGCTACCTCGGTGATGTCACCGACCCCGGCGCCATCGCCGAGGCCCTCCGCGCGGTGCCCGACGCGAGGCTCTTCGACCAGCGGGCCTTCCTCGCCGAGACCT